>PMUF01000052.1 GCA_003167015.1 Chitinophagaceae bacterium
GAAATCGAACAGTTCCCTGCATGGTTGTCGGATTAACTTTTTGAAAATTAATTGGTTAGGGTTTTGGCATCATATTTACGGCGATAGGTCATAACCCGGGACTGCATATGCTAAAAAACTATTTCCTCGTTGCCCTCCGCACCTTTCGTCGCAACAAGACCTTCTCTTTTATCAATATCATCGGCCTTTCTATCGGCATCAGCGCCTCGCTCGTGATCTTTCTCNNCTTTCTCCTCGTCCAGTACGACTTTACCTTCGACAAATTCGAAAAGGACAGCACCCGCATCTATCGGATTGTCGCCCACGGTAAGAACCTCAATGGCGCCTGGCAAAACGGCTGTCTTGCCGAGCCCATGGGCGCAGCCGCCAAAAAAGAGGTCTCCGGCCTGGAGATTGTAGCCCCCATCCGCACCCTCGATCAGACCCGTGTCACGATACCCTATCCCAACGTCAACAACCCCGTGATCCTTCGCAAACAAAAAGATATCCTTGTTGCAGACGCGAACTACTTCAATCTCATCGGTTATACCTGGCTCGCAGGCTCACCCGCGACAGCGACCCAACAACCCTACCAGGTCGTCCTCACAGAAAAGAATGCCCGCCTTTACTACGCCAATACAAATTACACCGACATCATCGGTAAACCGATTGTTTTCGATGATACGATCCAGTGCATCGTCAGCGGCATCGTAAAAGACCTGCCAGGCAACTCGGAATTTTATTTCGGCACGTTTATCTCCCGTCCGACCTATTATACCAGCCGGCTTAAACCCGAGGGCTTCGGTCAATGGGGGTACGTCAATTCTGCCGATCAACTGTTCGTCCGCCTGATACCCGGCACAAAACCAGCGGCCGTGGAAGCACAGCTCACCAAAATCCTTACTGCGAACGAAAAGTCCGACCCTCAGGACCACGCCGTGGAGGCGGCGGGCCTTCAGCCCCTTGCCGATCTCCACTTCAATCTCGACTACGGCGTCTTTGATAACAGCCGCCAGGCCCATAAGCCGACCCTCTACTACCTGCTGGCTGTCGCAGCTTTCCTTCTGCTGCTGGCGGCTATCAACTTTATCAACCTGACGACCGCCCAGGCCTCCCAACGCGCAAAGGAGATCGGCATCCGCAAGACCATGGGTAGCCACCGCCGTCAGCTGATCTTCCAATTCCTTACGGAGACCTTTGTGCTTACGCTACTGGCCACGATCCTCTCCCTATTACTGTTGCCTTTCCTGTTGAAAATATTCGCCGACTTTATACCCGCGGACTTCCATTTCAATCTGCTCCGGCAGCCGGGGATCATCGGCTTCCTGGTTGTCCTGGTCCTCGTTGTTACTGTCCTCTCCGGCGTTTACCCTGCTCTTGTGCTCTCCGGTTTCAAACCCATTCTTGTCCTGAAGAACCAATCCTTTGGCAAGACGGGCCAGACCCGCTCTGCGTGGCTCCGTAAATCGCTCACCGTTTCCCAGTTCGTCATCGCCCAGGTCTTCATCATCGGCACCCTTCTCGTCACGCAACAGATCAGCTATGCCCTCAATAAAGACCTCGGTTTTAAAAGAGACGCCATCGTCTTTTTGCGGACGAACTACGCTCAGGCGGCCAACAAGAAACCCGTCCTTTTTGATATGCTAAGGGCGATTCCCGGCGTAGCACTGGTCAGCATCTCCAGTAATCCCCCCTCCAGTAACGGCACCTGGACAAGCACCATGGACTTCAACGATGGGAAAAAACAGGTTCGTGAAAATGTACAGGTAAAACTCGCGGACAGCAATTATTTCCGCCTATATGGCTTCCGCCTGCTGGCAGGCACCAGCGTGCGGCAATCCGACACCACCAATGCAGTGGTGATCAATGAAACCTATCTTCATCTACTGGGCTACCAGGACCCGCAAAAGGTCATCGGCATGCAGATCAAATGGAATAGCAACCCCCATATCGTCGGGGTCGTAGCCGATTTCTTTCCCCGTTCACTTCGTGAACCGATAAAACCCCTGGTGATTGCAAACGGCACTCAGGGCGCAAATGTCTTTAATATAAAGCTGCAACCCCGCACCGCCGACGGCTCTAACTGGACGACGACCATTGCTGCCATACAAAAAGCCTTCCGCTCCGTCTATCCAAACGATGACTTCGATTATCAGTTCGTTGACGACAGCATCGCAAAATTTTATACTGCGGAAAAGAACATCTCCCGCCTTCTGGCCTGGGCCACGGGTCTCACGATCTTCATCAGCTGCCTTGGCCTTCTCGGCCTGGTTATCTATGTCACCAACCAGCGGACAAAAGAGATCGGCATCCGGAANNGGCGCCAGCGTGACCAGCCTGATCGTCTTGCTCTCCCGCGACTTCCTCAAGCTCATCGGCCTCGCCATCCTCATCGCCGTACCCATTTCCTGGTGGGGCAGCCGTAAATGGTTGGAGAACTTCGCGTACAAAACCTCGTTGAGCTGGTGGATCTTCGCAGCCGGCGGCGACGCTCTTTTGCTGATCGCCCTTGTCATCCTGTGTATCCGCACGTTTCGTGCAGCCCTGGTCAATCCCATCAACAGCCTTAAAACCGAATGAGCTGATATTGGCGGCACTCAGCTGAGGGCTGAAAATAAATTTGCACAAGCAAATACTTGTGCTTAAATTCACAAGCAATTACTTGTATATGATGAAAGCGAGGCGTGATGTATACCAGGCGATAGCCGACCCCACGCGGCGGGCGA
>PMUF01000429.1 GCA_003167015.1 Chitinophagaceae bacterium
TGGATGCCTGTGACAGCCTGGGAATGCTGGTGCTGGATGAAAATCGTTTGCTCAACAGTAGTCCCGAGTATCTCAGCGATTTCGAAAGATTGATCATCAGGGACCGGAGCCGGGCCTCCGTTTTTCTATGGAGCATCGGTAACGAAGAAGGGTGGGTACAAACCAGGTCGGTTGGTAAGCGGATCGCGCAAACACTCATCGAAAGACAAAGAGAACTAGATCCTACGCGGGTGTGTACCTATGCGGCGGATGTTGCCAATGTATATAACGGCGTCAATGAAGTCATTCCCGTACGGGGGTTCAATTACCGGATATTCGGGGTGGACCCTTATCATAAGGATCATCCGGGGCAACCGATCCTCGGCACGGAGATGGGCAGTACGGTGACGACAAGGGGGATCTATGTAAAAGACAGCATTGCGGGCTATGTGCCTGATGAAGATGAGACTGCTCCGCCGTGGGCCAATACAGCGGAGCAATGGTGGCCGATGGCAGCCGAACGGCCGTGGTGGATCGGCGGATTTGTCTGGACCGGATTTGATTACCGCGGAGAGCCGACGCCCTTCCGTTGGCCGGATATCAATTCACATTTCGGTATCATGGACATGTGCGGGTTTCCCAAGAATATATACTATTATTATCAATCCTGGTGGACGGATAAGGACGTGCTGCATATTTCACCTCATTGGAACTGGGGGGGCAAGAGCGGTCAGCCTATCGACGTCTGGGTGAACAGCAATGCGGATAATGTGGAACTGTTCCTGAATGGAAAGAGCCTGGGCAAGAAGGATATGCCGCGTAACAGTCATTTGGAATGGAAGGTGAACTACGAGCCGGGTACGTTGAAAGCCGTCGGGTATAAAAACGGGCGGAAGCTGGAGTCTGCCGTCGAGACCACGGGACCACCCGCAGAGATCATCCTCACTCCCTATAAGACGACGCTGATGGCTGATGGGGAAGATGTGTCCGTCATCAATGTCAGTGTGCTGGATAAGCAAGGGCGTGAAGTGCCCGATGCCGATAATATGATCAGGTTCACTATTTCGGGAGAAGGAAAGATCATCGGGGTCGGCAATGGCGATCCGAGCAGTCATGAGCCCGATAAATGTGCGGAAGGGGCATGGCAAAGAAGTCTCTTCAATGGTAAATGCCAGATATTGGTGCAGGCGGGGAAGCATTCCGGCGCTATCCGGTTCGAGGCAAAGGGAGCAGGCCTGGGGACAGGTTCCACCGATATCCTGACTGTTTCGCCGGACAATGTAGCGGCAGTACATGTGGACCCTTCGTATGTGCCCAAAGGAGAGGCTGCTCTATCGAGAGATCCCGGCAATATGCTGGGAGCGGATATTTCTTTCCTGCCGCAACTGGAGGACAGGGGGATGACCTTCTCCGACAAAGGGATGGGGAAAGACCCTATCCTTATCCTGAAAGATCATGGATTCAATTACGTTCGGCTGCGGATCTTCAATGATCCGGCGCGGGACAGCGGGTATTCACCGGGGAAGGGCTTTTGCGACCTGCAGCATACCCTGCAGATGGCCAAGCGGGTGAAAGCGGCCGGCATGAAATTGTTGCTCGATTTTCATTATAGTGATACGTGGGCCGATCCGGGCAAGCAGTATAAGCCGGCGGCATGGCGTAATCTTTCGTTTATGGACATGAAAAAGGCGCTTTTCGATTATACGGTAGGGGTAGTTTCAGCGCTGAAGAAGCAGGGGACCACGCCGGACATGGTGCAGGTCGGCAACGAGATCAATCACGGTCTCGTCTGGCCGGAAGGAAGCATTATTCATCCGGACAGCATGGCGCAACTACTTTCGGCGGGGGTAGACGGCGTCAAGTCGGTGGACCCATCGATCGTTATTATGCTGCATATTGCGTTGGGCGGTCAGCATGACGAGGCTGTATTCTTCCTTGACCAGGTAATGGAGAGGAAAGTACCGTTCGACGTCATTGGGCTGTCCTATTATCCGCAGTGGCATGGGACGGTGCAGGATCTGCAGGATAATATGAATAAACTGGTGAAGCGATACGGGAAGAGTGTGATTGTCGCTGAATATTCGGCGCGGAAGGAGGAGGTGAATAAAGTAGCGTTTGAGTTGCCCGGGCAGCAGGGGAAGGGCACTTTTATCTGGGAACCGTTGAATACCTGGGAAAGGGTATTCGATAAAGAAGGGAAGGCGAATGAGCTACTGGCGGTATACGATGATATAGGGAGGACGTTCAACATTCATGCGGTTGCGCAGGCGGAACCGAGCGATGGTCCGTGGATGCGGCGGGTTATAGTTGAAATACAAAAGGACCGTGAAGACGGGAGAGAGGAGATTGTTTTATGGCCCAATGGGGCGCCTGGTTCTGAAGATAAGACCGGACCGGAAAAGGTGAGGATTGCCGATGGGGGTGACCATGTGATTTCCCATATCGACAGTCCCAGTATCACTCTTTTTTTGCCGGCTGCGGATAAGGCGACCGGCGTGGCCGTCATTGTCGCTCCGGGTGGTGGGCATTCGGAACTGTGGATAGATCATGAAGGATATAACCCCGCCGAATGGTTGAAAGAGCGGGGTATTGCGGCTTTTGTCCTGAAGTACCGGCTGGCCCGCGAGCCGAACTCTACCTATACCGTCGACGGCGATGAGCTGGCTGATATTCAGCGGGCGATCCGGATGGTCAGGAGCCATGCCAAGGAGTGGGGCATCGATACGGCGAGGATCGGAGTGATGGGATTTTCTGCCGGCGGAGAGCTGGCCGGGCTGGCTGCGATGCGGTTCGATTATGGGAAGCCGGGAGCGGCGGACCCTGTGGATAGGGAAGGTTGTCGTCCTGCCTTCCAGGTATTGATGTACCCCGGTAATTCCGGGCGGCTGGAAGTGGTCAAGGATACACCTCCGTTGTTCATTGTCGGTGGATACAAAGACAGGCAGGATATATCGGAGGGGGTGGCAAAAGTATACCTGAAGTATAAGGAAGCGGGTGTGCCTGCTGAGCTGCATATTTATTCCGATGTCGGTCATGGCTTTGGGATACGGGCTACCAATAAAGGTGGGGTAGCGGGCTGGCCTGAGCGGTTGACGGATTGGTTGTCGGATATGGGCATTCTGAAGGGTAGGGGGGCATTATTTACCGAAGCCGGAAATTGACCGACTGTAAGATAGATGCGGGCGGCAAAAAAGCCGTATTTTCCCCCAAAAACCATGCGGGGACGCGTCCTCCTGATTCTCAAATTTTTAGTGCTGGTATTTGGGCTGGGTATCCTGGTGTTTATCAGGGAGGCTTTGCCTATTATCAGTGGTTATGGGTGCAAGATACTGTGCTCGGGCGTGTTCGTTGCCGGCCGGACGCCGGAATCGGTGATCAAGGATGACCTGGGGAGCTTTCCATTGAACCTGGGTACCTATACGGTAGACAGGGCCGATAGTTCCGTGACAGGTTCGGTGTTAGGGATGGCGACCCGGGTGGCGTTGTACCGGTCAGGGCTGGGCGCTACGCTGGTGATTGGAATGACAGAGGAGGCGTTGAAAGAGCAGCGGGTGGAGCGAATGGGGGTGCAGGCTGTCAGGCCCGATACCATCGACTGGCCAATGGGGGACAGGGTGCGGAGTGGAGATACGGCGGGGCTGGGAGCTGCCGTGGGGATGGCCTTTGGGGACGGAGATGCGCGCCGGACGGGTACAAGGGCTGTAGTGGTGGTGTATCATGGGCAGATCGTAGCGGAACGATATGCACCGGGGTTCGACCGGCACACGCGATTGACCGGCTGGTCGATGACTAAGGGCATCACGAATGCCCTGGTGGGGATACTGGTGAACGAGGGTAAGTTGAATATTTATCAGCCGGCGCCGGTGGAGGCATGGCAGGAGGATCAGCGGAGCAGGATCACCATGGAGGAGCTGTTGCACATGGAAAGCGGGTTGCGGTGGTGGGAGTTTTATGGGGGGCCTTCCGATGCGACCCGGATGTTATTCAAAGAACAGGACATGGGGACGTATGCCATTCAGTCTTCGGTCCGGAACCCACCGGGAAAAGTATTCAATTATTCCAGCGGTACGGCCAATATTCTCTCTGCGATTATACGTAAGACAGTGGCTGACTCCGACTATTACCGGTTTCCTTACGAGCAGCTATTCTACAAGACCGGGATGTACAGCGCTATACTGGAGCCCGATGCCGGGGGTACTTTTGTCGGATCGTCCTATTGTTACGCGACGGCGAGGGATTGGGCGCGTTTTGGCCTGTTATACCTGCACGACGGGATATGGAACGGGCAGCAGATCCTGCCTAAGGGGTGGGTGGATTTCACCCGGAAGGGGGATCCCGAGACGGGAAATTCTTATGGGGCGTTATGGTGGCTGAACGAGGGGCTACGGCATCCGAAGCTGCCGGCGGATTGCTATTCCTGTGAGGGATATGAGGGGCAATATATCTGGGTCATCCCTTCGAAGGACCTGGTGGTGGTGAGGATGGCGTGTGAGCATGGGAGGAAGCTGGACCCCGATGCATTTGTGCCGGCGGTGATGGGGGCGTTGCGGTGATGGGCGCGAGTGATGGCACATAAAAATGCCGGCATGGGAGACGATCCGTCATGCCGGCAGTCGGGATGATTTTTTTCTAGAATTTATAGGAAAGACCCAGGCTGAGGACGTTGGCGCCGAAGCCCAGTTCACCGAAGGCGCCGAGGTTACCGGCGAAGTAATATTTTGCGCCGGCGAAGACGGACAGTCCGACGGTGTTGCCGTAGTTGCCTAAAGAGCCTCCTGAATTGCCTTGATTGTCGCTGTAGGAATAGCTGAGTGCGTAGTATGCCAGCATGAGACCTCCGTAGAGATCCAGGTTATCGATGTCCAGGCCGGTGAAGTGCCAGGCGCCACGGACGCCGACGACGGTATAGTTCCATTTCTCACTGTAAGCATAGCCATTGTCGATATACCCATATTTGTAATCCTTTATACCGATATAGCCACCGAGGCTGATAACGCCGGGACCTGCTTCCCAGATACCGCGATCGTATTGGACATTAAATCCCGGGCTTTGGGTGCCGTAGGTGTAGTCGGCAATGGTGCTGCCCAGGCCTATACCGGCGCTGATCACGTTGGTACCGACCCCGAAAGCATCAGACGATTGTGTCATACCCTTAGACTGGGCTTTTACACCGGCGGCAGAGAAAACAGAGATAACTACGATGGCAATGCTGAAAAGGGCTGATTTTTTCATGTACACAGGTTTTGTTTATAATGATTGTTAAGTTAACGTGTGTAGTACAGAGGCGTGGTTACCGGCGGTAGCGCAGGATGGGGTCAGGCGCGAAGATACAGTATTTTTTTAATTCATAGTGTGATCCGGCGTCCTTCTTTGGCGGAGCGTGTAGCGGCCTCGAGGATGCGGACGACGATGAGATTATTAGGCAGGGAGGAAAGATCATTACCGGGATCGGTCTTTCCGCTGAGGACGTCGGCCAGATAGGCGATATTGTCGCGGTAGGCGGCCGGATGGACTGTAACGCTATCGTAGGAGCGCTTGGTCCTTTCCAGCAATTCTTTGTCATTGAGGGCATGCAGGTAGCCTGTTGTCCCGAACACTTCCCAATCTTTAATACTGAAGGGCCAGTTCCACGAGGCTTCGATGATGCCTGTGGCGTTGGGATATTCGAGCAGGATAGTGGCGTCGTCTTCTACTTTGGGGTAGATGGAAGGCTTGATATGATGGAAGAGAGCGGTGACGGAGATGGGCGCCTGCCCGTTCATGAGCCAGGTCATGAGGTTGGCTCCGTAGCAGCCGAAATCGCGTGAGGCGCCACCGCCGTTCTTGACGGGATCGGTGAGCCAGTTAAGGAAGTCGGAGCTGCAGCCGATCTCTTTAGGCCCCTGGTGACCGTCATGCACGATCATTTTGCGGGTGTCGCCGATGGCATGCTGGCCGTTGACCATTTCATAGATCTGCTGATTGGTATCGTACCAGGTGGTTTCGTAGTTGGTGAGGACGTGGATATGGTATTGCTGTGCGAGGGCTGCGATGCGGTTGGCGTCTTTGACAGTGGTAGCGAGAGGCTTTTCGACCATGACTGAGATCCCGAGCGGGGCGCAGATCTCTACTACGCCGAGGTGTTCGGAGATGGCATTATAAGCCAGTACGGCGTCGGGATGGGTGTGGGCGACGAGTTCGGGCAGTGTATTATAAAACAGTGAATCGGGAAGCTGGTAATTTTTTTTGTAGCGGGCGATCAACTGGGGGTCCGACTCGGCGATACCGGCGATGATGACTTCGCCGCTTTTGAACTGGTGCATGATGTTGTGTACGTGATCATGCGTAAGGCCGGCAACCCCAACCCGTAGAACTTTTTGCCCGAGGGAGGAGGTGGTGGGGAGGAGGGAGAGGCTCGTGAGCAGGAGGGAGAGCATGGATAAATGAGTGATTTTCATACTATTTATTTAGCAGATTCAAAAGAGATTAACAAAAAGTTTGCAAGATATAACTGTTTTTGGGCATGACTGGCTGCAATCTTGCATTATAGTCAGCGGACGAAATTAGTTTATTAGCTTAATAGTCAATTTATGAAAAAGATCAATCTATTACTCATTTTATTGTTAGCCCTTTCTGTTACGGCTACGACATCTAATGCGCAGGTCATCAGTGTAGGGGTCAGCATCCGTGTCGGGCCTCCTGTTATTCCTGTCTATGTACAGCCTGACTGTCCGGTAGACGGCTATCTTTGGGTGCCGGGTTACTGGTCATACGGGGATGACGGTTATTATTGGGTACCGGGATATTGGGCGGCTCCGCCTATGGTCGGTTACTTATGGACACCGGGATATTGGGGATATGCGGGTGGAATTTACGGCTGGCATGGCGGGTACTGGGGACCGCATATCGGGTTCTATGGCGGGGTTAATTATGGGTTTGGCTACGGTGGTGTAGGTTATGTTGGCGGCGGCTGGGTCGGCGGACATTTCCGGTATAATACCGCGATTACCCATGTGAATACGACCATAGTACACAATACCTATATCGACAGGACGGTGGTCAATAATACGACCGTCAACCGGGTCAGCTACAATGGTGGTCCCGGCGGGGTGAATGCCCGGCCGACGGCAGCGGAAGCGCAAGCGGCCAATGAGCATCATGTAGCGGCTACGTCTGCCCAGCTGCAGCATCAGCGGACGGCGGGCCAGGACCGTAATCAATATGCATCCGTGAACCATGGGCAGCCGGCGCATGCGGCGGTGGCCAGGACAACGGCTTATCATCCGGCCAATACGGCGGCCAGTCTTTCGCATTCGACGGCGGCGAATCATACGGTGAACAGACCGGCGACTCATACGCCGAGTCCAACGACCAGTGCTGCTCATACGGCCAGTACACCTCACACGGTGAACAGACCAGCGACAGTCCGGCATACGACCGCTCCGCGTCCGGTGCAGCACCATAGTGCTCCTCATCCGGTGGCGCATGCCGCCGCACCGCATGGAGGCGCGGCGCCTCGTGGAGGTGGTGGTGAGCATCGGCCACGATAGAGGTGGAAGGATCACAAGAATGATAAAGTAATAAAGTATTCTGCGAGAATGGGTTAAGCCGTTCTCGCTTTTTTGTGTCCGGCAGTGATTTGGAGATGAGGGGCAAAAAATTATCTTTGGGTTAAGTTTGTGAGAAACGGTTCATAGCTAAAACGATTTTTTGCAATTTGCGGCCGTATGGACAATTTATCCATTTCTCTTTCATCACAACTAACTGCTATCAAAGAAGGTGATCATGGCGCCTTCATTGAGGTGTATTATATTCTTCATGCGAAATTGTTTCGCTTTTTTCTGAAAAGAGTTTTTCTTCACGATACGGCCAAGGACCTTACGCAGCAAAGTTTTATCCGGCTGTGGCAATTCCGGCATACTTTATCTTACGATCATCCGCTGGAAAAGCAGGTATTCATTATAGCCCGCAGTATATTGATCAATCATCTGAGAAATGAGGTGACGCAAAAGAAGGCGCTGGCTGCGCATGGCAAGTCGATGATTACCGTGGTAGGCGCCGAGGATGTTCGCTTCGAGCGGGCCGATGCGGTTAATGCAGCCATCGAGACGTTGCCGCCGGTGCGTAAACGGGTAATTGTTTTAAAGGCCTTCCATGGTTTTTCGAACAAGGAGATTGCGCAGCAGATGGAGATCTCCGTGAAGACTGTGGAAGATCATGTCACCAAGGCCTTTCGTCATATCCGCCAGGTTATCGCGCTGGTCATTTTATTTTTTTTACATTGAGCAGGGGTAGACACCTTCTCCGGGTGTATATAGATTAGCGAACACTTTACATTATAAACACTTCACGGCAGCATGGCACCCATTAGCGAAGAACTATTAGATCGATTCCTGAAGGGGGTATGCACGGAAGAGGAAGCTGCGGTTGTTGAAGCGTATTTTCAAGAACATCCTGAAGATATATTCTTATTAGACGAGTATGAGGCGACTGATGGGGAGACGCCATTACCCGAAGGCTACCATGGCGAGATGCTGGCGGTTATCGAGAAGGCGACGGCCGGCAGTGATAGGGCCCGGATCGGAGTGATGAGGGCATGGGTGGGGGCCGCTGCTGCGGCGGTGATCCTGCTGGCGGCGGGCTGGTGGTTGGTGGCGAAGCAGGCGAAGCGGGGCGATGAGACCGGTGGTGTGCCGCTGGCGGCGGTATGGGTGGGGAGACACAATGCAGACAACAAGAAATTACGGCTCAAGCTGCCGGATAGTTCGGATGCAATCTTATCGCCAGGGGCTACGATCATCTACCGGAAGGACTTCGGGGCGTATGACAAACGGGAAGTGAAGGTAAAAGGACAGGCGGACTTTGCGGTGGTAAAAAATGAGCAGCAACCTTTTATCGTGTATAGTGACAGGGTGAAGACGACGGTATTGGGGACTGTATTCGAAGTGACGGCGGAGAAAGACAGCGATAATATCAGCGTGCGGCTCCTGGCGGGGAAGGTCATGGTGACTTATGATCCGCTGGCCGATGACAGCGCCCGGCAATATATACTCAAACCCGGCCAGGAGTTTATCTTCGGCAAGGCGAATGGCAGCGTGGTCATCAGGGACTTCAGGAATCATGGCGAATACCTGGCGCAACGGGCGAACAAGCGGGCGGCCAGACCAGACAGTCTCGCCAACTGGTACATGTTCAACAATCAGACTTTATCCGATGTATTTGATCAATTGGCGCTACTATATAATGCCGACATCCAATATTCTGAGAGGGACCTTCGAAACAAGTACTTCATTGGCAAATTACAAATGAAGGATTCACTTAGTGAGATCATAAGAGACATTGCTCTGCTAAACAAACTATCGGTGACAGCTTCAGGCGGCAAATATGTCATAAAGGGACAAAGGCCGTGATGACTAAACCTTAATCCGAAATTCTCAACATTTAATCTGAAAGTAACAAGGGCTTTTAAAAAAGCGCCGACAAACGGCGAGAGGGCTCCTTTTTCTTAAAAATCGAAAAATTAAAAAATGGACAACAGACTATCTGCTGGCCTTAAACGGCAAAGATTATTTTTTGGCTGTCTCCTGACCGGCCTGCTGCTGTGTTGGGGGATGTCGCCGTTGCACGCACAGGATGCTGCAAGCGGTGGCGTCAGTGGTATTGTACGTACTGAACAGGGCGATCCGTTGAGCGGTATTACGGTAATTGCCACCAATTTGTCGACACATCTTACTGCCGGGACGATGACCGATACTGTCGGGCTTTTCCATTTTCCGAAATTGCCTGCCAACGGCAAATACAGCTTCACTTTCAGCGGTGTCGGATTCGAGTCGCAGACGTTAGCTCCCTATAACCTTAAAGAGAGCGGGTTGACATCGATCCTTGTCCGGATGAAAACTTCCAACAATCCACTGAATGAAGTGGTCGTAGTAGGATATGGAACCCAGCGGAAGGCTGAAGTGACGGGAGCCGTTGCACAGATAAGTGGAGACGTACTGGATAACCGGGCCCTTCCCAATCTGTCGCAGGGATTGCAGGGTGAGGTTGCGGGTCTGAACCTGATCATGTTCGATGGTAAGCCTCTTACGTCTCCAACGTTTAATATCCGTGGTACGACTTCCATCGGCGCAGGTGGTGGTGCGTCACTGGTGCTGATCGACGGGATCGAAGGTGATCCGAGCCTGATCAACCCGAACGATGTAGCCAGCGTCACTGTGCTGAAGGATGCCTCTTCTTCGGCCATCTATGGGGCAAGGGCGGCTTTCGGCGTCATCCTCATCACGACAAAGGCACCGAAAAAGGGCAGGTCAACACTGACTTATTCTGCCAATTATGCCATAAAGGCGCCGACGACGTACCCCAAGATCGTGTCGAACGGATATCAATATGCACTAGGGTTCGACTCTGCCTGGACGGCATGGAATAACTATTCGCAGACTCCTTCTGCGATCAACAAGACACAGGTTTTTTCACAGGCATACATTGATCAATATGCTCAGGTGAATGCCGATCGTACACAGCCCAAGACGCAAGTGGAAAATGGCCAATATGTCTATTTCGGCAACACAGACTGGTACAAGGTGCTGTACAAAAACAATTTAGGCGCGATAGACCAGGCTCTGACGATGACGGGTGGCAGTGAAAAGGCAACCTATTATATTTCCGGCCGCTATGACGGGCAAGATGGGTTGTTCAGGTATAATTCGGATGACTACCATTTATACAACCTGACAGCGAAGGGAACGATCGATGTTACGGATTGGCTGTCAGTCACCGATGCATTGTACTTCAACAGCCGGTTCTATCATAACCCTGAAAATGTGGGTGAAGGCGGGGATATCTGGAGGAACATGGCCGATGAGGCGCATCCTTCTTCGATGCTGTTGAATCCCGATGGTACGCTGACCTATTCCGCTGCTTATACGGTCGGTGACTTCTATTATGGCAAAAACGGGCTGAACTTCAATGACAACTCCCTCAAGAATACGGCTGCCTTTACCGCGAAATTCCTGCACAATAAGCTGCAGATCAAGGGTGACTTCACTTTTGAACAAACGGACTCCGATGTGACGGAAATCCAGGTGCCGGTACCGTACAGTACAGGACCCGGTCTGCCAATCCAGTATGTGGGCAGCAGCACCAACGATATCCGGCAAAATGACAACACGACAAATTATATTGCCACCAACGTGTATGGGCATTATGAGACGCGGTTTAACGATGATCATTACTTCAAAGTGCTGGTAGGGTATAACTATGAGCAATCTACCTTCAATTCGTTGAATGCAGAGCGTAATGGGCTGGTGTATAGTGATGCGACGAATATCAACCTGGCAGAAGGACCGAGTGTCACGACCCAGGGAAACTATGCAAAATGGGCCATCCTGGGTGGATTCGGCCGATTGAACTACTCTTATAAGGATCGTTACCTGCTGGAATTAGACGGACGCTATGACGGGTCGTCGAAATTCCCGTCCAACCAGCGGTATGGCTTCTTTCCTTCGGGATCCGCAGGGTGGAGGTTGAGCAAGGAAGCCTTCTGGCATGTCGATCCCAAGGCGATCACCGATGTCAAGATCCGTGGCAGTTATGGCAGCCTGGGTAATGGTAGTATCAATCCTTACCTGTACACGGAGAACTTTAACATCAATCAGGCCAACTATGTTATCAATAGCGCAAAACCTGAATATACGAACAGTCCGCAGGTGTTACCGAATGGGCTGACCTGGGAAAAGGTGACGACAGCCGACCTGGGGTTGGATATCAGCTTCCTCAACAGCCGGTTGTCCTTTAGCGGTGATATCTATGACCGTAAGAACGACAACATGTTCACTGTGGGTCAGACACTGCCGGGTGTATTCGGTGCGGCGGTACCCTTTGGTAACTATGCCAATATGGAAACCAAGGGTTGGGAAGGCAATCTGAGCTGGCATGATCAGTTCAGGGTAGGCCGCAAGCCCCTGCATTATAATATCGGCTTCTGGATGTCCGATTATCTGACCAAGGTTACGAAGTATGATAATACTACGGGTATCCTTACGTCTTACTATGCCGGGCAGCATATCGGTGAGATCTGGGGATATGTGAATAATGGATACTGGACGCAAGCCAACTATCAGCAGGCTTATTCGGTGATGCCTACTTTCCAGGCTTCTACGAGCTTCCAGTGGCTGCCGGGGGATATCCGGTATGCCGACATCCATCATCTGGGTGTGATCAACCAGGGCGCCAATACCGTATCGAATCCGGGCGACCAGAAAATCATCGGGAACTCTACTCCACGTTATGCCTTTGGCTTCAAACTGGGCGCCGACTGGAACAACTTCTTCATCAATGTCTTTTTACAGGGTATCGGCGAGGAAAAATGGTGGCCTGGTCCGCAGGCTGATGAATTCTGGGGTCAATACAACCGGCCTTATGAATACCTGTTCAAGAGCCAGGTGGGCAAGATCTGGGAACCCAATAATCCCAATGCGTACTGGCCCCGCTATCGTGGTTATGTTGCCCAGAATGGCACTACGGGTGAACTGGTTAATCCGCAGACCAAATACCTGCAGAATGTGGCCTATATCCGGCTGAAGAACCTGCAGATCGGCTACAATCTGCCGGCTTCTTTGGTAAAGAAGACGGGCTTTACGGCGGCACGGTTCTATGTCACCGGTGAAAACCTCTGGTCATATACACCGATGTACAAAATAACCAAGAACATCGATCCGGAGAGCATCCAGCAGTCTGATGTGATCCTGACCGGTCTGGGCCAGTCGAACAATTCCGGGAATGCCAACAACTATCCTATTCTGCGGAGCATGGCTATCGGGATGCAATTGACATTATAAAAATTTAAAAATACAGAGATGTATAAGATGAAAAGTAATTATTTGACATGGATCGCCATGCTGCTGATGGGTGGCAGCCTATTGGGCGGTTGTGCGAAGCAGCTCAACCAGGTGCCGCAGTCAACGGCGAACCAACAAGCTGTGTTTAGCAGCACCCAGGGCTTAGCGCTTTATACGCAATCGTTCTATGCGCAGTATGGCTCATCTACACATTGGGGGATGTTACCGCGGGAGCAGATTTATAAATCCGACGCACAGCTATCGGACTTCGGTGCGATGACCTCCGTTCCTACCTACCT
>PMUF01000653.1 GCA_003167015.1 Chitinophagaceae bacterium
TAACTTCAGTAACCCGAACCTCACCTGGGAAACAGCTATCCAGAAAAATGCCGGCGTCGATTTTAGCCTGGTCCATAATCGGATAGATGCTTCCTTTGACGTATACGATAAGACTTCCAAAAAATTTCTCTTTCAGCAACCCCTGCCTGCCTTCCTTGCCGGCGGGGTAGCCGAATATTCCACAGCCGCCATCGTACAGCCTCCATGGGTAAACGCGGGCCAGATCGAGAATAAAGGCTTCGAATTCAGCATTACCAGCAGGAATATTGTCAAAAGGGATTTTAACTGGACCACCAACGTAGTTTTCTCCCACTACACAAATAAAGTAATTTCCCTCAATGGATTTCCTGCCCTGATCGGCAACGTATCGACAGGATTCGGCCCCCAGATTCCCGCTACTTATACCCAGGCCGGAAAGCCGGTAGGGGAGTTCTACGGGTACAAGACAGAAGGTCTCATTACTACCAATGCGCAGTTGGCCTATCTGGCGCAGAGTCCGCAAAACGTGATCGGCTCGGCCGAAACGATCAGCAGCGACCGGACCCTCAGCAATGCCGTCTATCTCGGCGACATTTTTTACGCAGGTAACACCGGCAAGGGCGGCCCCAATCAGCAGTACGCCCTGGGCAACCCGAATCCCGACTTTACCTATGGCATGACCAATACATTTACGTATAAGGAATTCGAGCTGTCTGTTTTCGTCACCGGATCCTACGGCGGAAAGATCCTCAACGCTGTCGACTATCAGCTGGAAGGGCTCTACGGGTTATACCAGAATCAACTGGCCGAGGCGGCCAACTTCTGGACACCGGCTAATCCCGGCTCCCATATCCCCACACCCCGCTCCGGCTTTGGAAACAATAACCTCGTCATGTCCGACCGCTTCCTGCAAAGCGCTTCCTATCTGAGGCTGCAAAATCTTCGCTTCGGCTATAACTTGCCGGTAAGATGGGCGAATATGGCTAAGCTACAGCATCTGCGGGCCTATTTCAGCGGGCAGAATATATTTGTCATCACACCTTATAAAGGACTGGATCCTGAAGTCGGTTCATTGAATCAGAACCCCCTGCTGCAGAATATAGATTACGGCAGGTATCCTTCACCCCGGACCCTCACTTTTGGTTTGAATGCAGAATTTTAATCGCTTAACTAATTCACATGAAACAACAATTCAAATATATTATCGGAGCAGGCGCCTTGATGGCCTCAGTCTCCGTTGGGTGCAAAAAATCCTTTTTCAACAGACCTCCGGAAAGCCAGTCGACCGTGGGTACTTACTATCAAACGACTGCCGAAGTTCAATCCAGCACGGATATACTTTACGCAGCCCCCTGGTTCGGCCTTAACGGAAAAGCGCTTCTGGCCATCGGTGACCTGCAGGCCGGCAATGCCGTTTGTTATGCAGGGACCGACGGGGAGTTTGACGCGTTTAACAATTTTTCAGAAGGGAATGCGACGCTGGCTGTGCAAAGTGCCTGGAATTCACTGTATACCGTCGTGGCACAAGCCAACGCCCTGTTGAATAACCTGCCTGGCGCGGTGCCGGCTTCCGTTCCGGCGGCCGTCGTCAACAACGCTCTGGGTGAAGCCCGCGTATTGCGCGCCGCAGCCTATTTTTATCTGGTACGGAATTTCGGGAATGTGCCCATCATCACCAACCCGACGGCCTTCACCGGCACCTTCCAGACCGTCCCTACCAACCCCGTCAGCGACGTATATAAGTTCATCATCCTCGATCTCCTCTACGGAGAGGCGAATTGTACCCCGGGCGTGGCCAACACCGGCCATGTCTCCAGCGCATCCGCATCCGGCTTGTTGGCTAAAGTATACCTCTACGAACAGAACTACGACAGCGCCCGTATCGAAGCCGAAAAAGTCATCAATAGCGGCGAATTCGGACTGGCAGGGCTGGACTTTACCAGCATCAATTATACCAATCAGTTCGAGCTGGTCGGCAATAATAGTAATGAATCGATGATTGCCCTGCAATGGACTTCCAACGGCGGCTACGGTTTCGGTAACCAGATCCAATCGGTCATCGCCGACGGCGAGAATGGCAACTACCTCACCGGTACCGGCGACGGGTACGGAGAATTGGGACCCAGCTGGGATCTGCAGGACGCTTTCGTGGCAGATGCCGATACCGGCACGTATCCCAATGTCGGCCGCCGCCATGGTATTATCATGCTGGGCGGAGATTACTACCCGGAATTGCACAAGGCAGCTGGCGGCTACACGGTGCCGCTGACGGTCGACTGCCAGGGTGTGCATGCATCCCTGAAAAAATACGTCGTAGGCACCCCCGCGGATAACAACGGAGAGTCCGCAGCGCAGGCCACTTCCAATAACACCTATATCCTTCGCTATGCAGATATCTACCTCATCGAGGCCGAAGCGATTATAGGCAAAGCGGCAGGCGTTGCAGCCGGAACGGCCATTCCTTTCAGCACCACCTCTGCCGATCCCACCGCCCTCAAATACCTGAACCTGGTCCGCCAACGGGCCGGCCTGGCGCCTTTGACCAGCTTTACTTACCAGCAGCTGTTCAATGAAAGGCGTTTGGAATTGGCGATCGAGGGCGAATTCTGGTACGACCTGCAAAGGCTCGACGGATTCAATAACGCCCATCATCCGATCGCCGAAGCCATCATCGGCGCGCAAAACCGGGGTAATTCCTCCGGCGCGGGTACGGCAGCTAATAACTATACCGACTATACACGCAACACTCTCTATGTAACTCCCACGGACGCTAATTTTCTGCTGCCGCCTCCGGCTACTGATGCAGAAGCTGACCCTATGTTATTACAGCCACCGGTACCGTATAAATTTTAACTTTCAACAATTGTTCATATGAAACCGAACACGAAAAATAATAAAGTTCTTAAAACGAATAACCTTTGCTGGATGGCGGTGATATTGATCCTGTGCGCAGCTGTCTCCTGCAGAAAATATAACTATCTCGGCTTTACGCCGGGTAAGGGTGCCCCCACCATCACTTCAGTGCATACGTTGACTAAAACCGATACGGTCAATGTCAATGACACGCTTGTCGCCTATAACTCATCAGGCGATACGACGTTGACCATCCGGGCCACACAGACGACGAGTACGGCTTTTGACTCCGTCACCACGACAGGCAATCTCGGCAATACCTATGTCATCGAAGGGTCTAACCTCGGCAGCGCTACTTCCGTATCGTTCAATGGAGTCTCTGCTTATTTCAACCGGGCCCTGATGACCGATAATTCCATTATCGTCGCCATACCCTCAAATACGCCTTACCTCGCTCCACAGGCCACCGACAGCCTCGTCGTGACGACCCTGCATGGTACTGCCTATTATAAATTTACCATCATCCCGCCGCCGCCGACTCCTTCCACCTATTCGGATTATGATTTTTGGAACGGCTCCCAGATGACATTGAAAGGAGTCGGCTTTGCCTCCATCACGGCAGTCGGTCTGACGGGCAGCTCCGCAAATGTGAGCATCGTCAGCCAGACAGACACTATAATGACGCTTCAATTCCCGTCGGCGACGGTCAACGAGGCTAACCTGGTATTTACCTATAATTTGCTGGGTCAAACGAATACCGCCGCAGCGTCGCAGGAACTGGTCGACCTCGATAATGCTTATACCATCGTTTTCAATAATAGCTTCCAGAATAGTTGGGCCGATAATTCCTGGACGCATCCTTCAGGCATCATCTCGGGCCCCAGCCATGAAGTTCCCGGTGGTACGGCTTCCGCCGTGGGTACTTATCCTGCCGGCGACTGGCAAATAGAAGGTTGGGACGGTTATAGTGCCGCGAACGGCGGAATTGAGTATAGCCCGAATTACAAATATTTGACCTTTTGGATACTCGGCGGCGTGGCCAAACACACGCTGACCCTCGTGGGCGACAAAACACCCGGCGGGTATGGTCAGGTCCAGATCACCGCAGCGCCGGCCGCTCAGCTGGTGGTCGTTCCTCCGGGCGTTTGGACCTACTACAAGATCCCGCTGGGTACCGGGGCGAACCAGCTCAACTTCTGGTCCACAGGCACACTGTCTCAGCAGCTGGGATTCTTCCTGCAAGGTCAGACAGGCGATGTCAACGAGACATTGTACTTTGATGAAGTAGCCTTCACGCCATAGCGGGCCTCTTCATCGGAACGTTGCTTTCATCCATAAAAAGATATCCGATGACCTTGACAAAACAACTGTTGTTCCTTCTGCCGGTAGGACTCCTGTGCCTGTTCGACTCCAGAACGTTGGCGCAGGACCTCCCGGTGGACAAGAACGCCAGTCCCGCCACAGTCCGCCTCTACCACCACCTGAAGGCGCTGTCCGGCAAAGGTTTCCTTTTCGGCCACCAGGACGACCTGGCCTACGGCGTGGGCTGGCAATATGTGCCCGGTCGCAGCGACGTCAAGGATGTCACGGGCGATTATCCGGCCTTGTACGGCTGGGAACTGGGCCGCATCGAGCTGGACCATGTAGTCAACATCGACAGCGTCCCATTCGATAGTATGCAGCAATATATCCGGACAGGTTATCGGCGCGGCGGCGTCATTACCGTCAGCTGGCATCTCAATAACCCCCTGACCGGCGGCACGGCCTGGCAGCCAGCCCAAGGCACCGTTGCCGCCATCCTGCCGGGTGGCGAAAAGAACGCGCTGTACAAAAGCTGGCTGGACAAGGTGGCCGCCTTTTTCCTCAGCCTGAAAGATGATCAGGGCCATCCCATCCCGGTTATCTTCCGGATGTTCCATGAATGCAACGGCAGCTGGTTCTGGTGGGGCGGCAAGAACTGTACGCCCGAAGAGCTACGTCAGCTCTGGCATTTCACGGTCAGCTACCTGAGGGATGAAAAACAGGTGCACAATCTCCTGTATGCTTATAATACGGACCGTTTTACCTCGGCCGACGCCTGGCTGGAAAGATACCCCGGCGACGAATGGACGGATATTGCCGGCTTCGACATCTACCAGCGGGGCGACAATGCATCCTTTTCAACCGAATTCGGCCGGATGCTGGCGATGCTGGATTCTATAGCATCCGCTCATAACAAGATCCCGGCCCTTACAGAATTCGGTTACAATGGAGTGCCCGACGGCAGCTGGTGGACCGGTACGTTCCTGAACGTTCTGCGGGAACACCATGTCGCTTACGTAATGGCCTGGCGTAACGCGGGAGAAAAACCCGGAGGTCACTCTGAATATTATGTTCCCTACAAAGGACAGTTATCGGCGGAAGACTTTATCCGGTTCTATGATTCTCCGTTAACCCTATTTCAAAAAGATGCCGAACAAGCACATCTGTACCGATAAAAGTCAAACGATGCCTGAATCTCAATCCTGTTTTAAGCTGATGACCGCCTTCATACTGCTGTTAGGCCTTTACTCCCTCATGCCCTCCTGCCACAAGGCACATGCAAATCCCGTATCGACCGATACGACAACGACCACACGGCCGGATACGCCATCGACGTCGACCCCTGCTTTAACCACCGATACGCTGATCGGCGACGGCGTCGACCTGCAGCCGTCCTATTACAATGGGGGCAACGTGACCTTCGGCTATCCGCTCATGCAGCAATATCCTAACATCAAATCCGTCCGCATCGAGATCGAACCCTCCGTGCCCATAGCCCTGGCAGCCTCCTGGATCCAGCAGGCTCACAGCAATGGGTATAAGGTGATCGCCACCTATCATAAGTATACGGTGCTGGGCACCGACGATACCACCCAGCTCGACACCGCGGCGATGTGGTGGCGGACAAACTACAGCACGCTGTCCGCATCGGGATCCATCACAGTCAACCTCATGAACGAGTGGGGCAGCCACAACCAGACGCCCGCAACCTACGCGACCGCCTATAACCAGGCCATTGCCATCGTTCGCCAGGTCTATTCGGGTCCCATCATCATCGACTGCGCGGGCTATGGCCAGGAAACTTCCGTTGCGGCAGATGCCGTCAGGGGCATCGGTGGCATCAGACTTAACGACTCCAATATCATTCTTTCCGCCCACATCTATCCCAATGGATATAACCAGGCGAACAACCATACGTTACAACAATCCGACCTCGACAGCATGGCCGCGTCCGGCAGACCCTGTATCGTCGGTGAATTTGGCAACTCTCCCTCCGGCAATGCTGACTGGTCGGGGTTGGCCAGCTACGGTAAATCCCTGCACTGGGCCATCCTTGGCTGGGCCTGGAACGGGGACGGCGGAACGATGAATATGGTCACACCGGCCTGGGATACCACAGCCAATGCATCCACCTATAGTCCAAGTGCATATTTTACTGTAATTTATAGCCTGTTATAACATGCAAAACGTCAACGATAGCTGCTATGAAGTTACAACTGCCTGATCTGGCCATTCTCGTTGCCTATCTCATTACCATGGTAGTGATAGGTTGGACCCTTCGCAAAAAAGCGCGGAAGAACAAAGTCAATTACCTGCTGGGTGGGAAATCTCTGCCCTGGTATATGTTGGGGCTCAGTGATGCCTCCGACATGTTCGATATCTCCGGCACCATGTGGATGGTCAGCCTATGCTTCGTCTATGGGCTGAAAAGCATCTGGCTGCCCTGGCTATGGCCTGTTTTCAACCAGATTTTCCTCATGATGTACCTCTCCCGCTGGCTTCGCCGCTCCAATGCCACTACCGGCGCGGAATGGCTGGCCAGCCGCTTCGGCCAGTCGGGGGTTGGGGTCCGGTCCTCGCACAACATCGTAGTAGCCTTCGCCCTCCTGAGTTGCCTCGGCTTCATGGCCTATGGCTTTATAGGCCTGGGTAAATTTATGGAGATCTTTATCCCCTGGTCCATCATCCAGCCTTATATCCCTTTCCACGTTCCCGCCGCTTATGTCCCTCACTTTTACGGCATCGTCTTTACCCTGTTTGCTGCCTTCTATTCTATCCTCGGCGGCATGCACAGCATCGTACTCGGCGACGTGATCAAATACGTCATGATGACGATCGCCTGTATCAGCATCGGCGGCATTGCCATGTACAATCTCCACCAGCCCGGCCACTCGCTGACCGTGCCCGACGGTTGGTTCAATCCGTTCTTCGGGTTGCACCTGCATCTGGACTGGCACAACATCATCGACGGCGCTAATAAAAAGATCAAGGACGACGGCTACTCCCTGTTCGGCATCTTCTTCATGATGATGCTCTTCAAGGGGATTTTTGCCAGTCTTGCCGGGCCGGCGCCTAACTACGACATGCAAAAGATCCTCAGCACCAGGTCGCCGCAGGAAGCCAGTAAAATGTCCGGTTTTGTCAACGTCATCCTCCTGCCGATCCGCTATTCCATGATTATCGGGCTGACCGTCCTCGCCTTGCTATATTATAATCGCATCAGTAACAGTCTCCAGACCACTGATGGTACAGATTTCGAAAAGATCCTCCCCGCCACCATTAACGCCTTCCTGCCCGTCGGCCTGATGGGCCTCGTGCTGACCGGCCTTCTGGGCGCCTTCATGGGCACTTTCTCCGGAACCCTCAACGCCGCTCAGGCCTATCTCGTCAACGATATCTACCTCAAATACGTCAACCCCGGCGCCTCCAATCGCCGGACGATGTTCATGAACTACGGGGCAGGCCTTGCCGTCGTCATCGTCGGCATCGTGCTTGGCCTGTTCGTGAAAGACGTCAACACCGTCCTGCAATGGATCGTATCCGGCCTCTACGGCGGCTATGTCGCACCCAATATGCTGAAATGGCACTGGTGGCGGTTCAATGCCAACGGCTTCTTCTGGGGTATGCTCGCCGGTATCCTGCCGGCCATCGCCCTGCCGGTTCTCCATCTGCCGGGACCGGCCCTTTATTACTGGCCCGTGCTCTTCATCCTGTCCCTGGCCGGGTCGGTCATCGGTTCCTATGCCGCTCCGCCGACAGACGCGGCGACGCTCAAGGCATTCTACCGCAACGTAAGGCCCTGGGGATTCTGGAAACCCGTTCACCGCCAGGTCGTGGCGGAAGACCCCTCCTTCGTCGGGAATAAAAATTTCCGGCTCAATTCGTTCAATATCGTACTGGGCATGATCGGTCAGATCTGTCTGACCTTACTTCCCATGTATGTCATCCTATGGCTGAAGGTGCCGTTGCTGATAACCGTAGCGCTTTTGGCAGTCATCGCTGTTATCCTCAAAAAAACATGGTGGGACAAACTCGATGAGTATTGATTTATTTATTTTAAAACTGACTATGATGAACACTCTTTTTGGTGAAAGGTTGGCCACACTTAACCAGCAATATGAGCACCTGACTCTTCGGCCCAATGAGCGGACGATGCCCGGCAACGGTATCTTCTATCGCTACCGCTACCCGGCGCTCACGGCTGCTCATGCCCCCCTCTTCTGGCGCTATGATCTCGACGAGCGGTCCAACCCCTTCCTCATGGAGCGGTTCGGCATCAATGGCGTCTTCAATGCCGGAGCCATCAAATTCAACGATCGTTATATCATGATGCTGCGCGTAGAAGGCTGGGACCGGAAATCCTTTTTCGCTATCGCAGAGAGTCCCAACGGCATCGATCACTTTCGTTTCTGGGATTCTCCCGTCCTTATGCCCGGCACGGGACAGCCCGAGACCAATATCTACGATATCCGCCTGACCCGCCATGAAGATGGCTGGATCTACGGCCTCTTCTGCACAGAAAAAAGAGATCCTGAGGCCCCGCCGGCGGACCAGTCTTCCGCTATCGCCCAATGCGGCATCGCACGCACGAAAGACCTGGTGGTCTGGGAAAGACTGGCGAACCTCGAAACCTCTTCCCCCCAGCAGCGCAACGTCGTTCTGCATCCGGAGTTTGTCGATGGCCAATATGCTTTCTATACCCGTCCGCAGGATGGGTTCATCAATGCCGGCAGCGGCGGCGGCATCGGCTTCGGTCTCTCGGCGTCGATCACCCACGCCGTTGTCGAAAAGGAGACCATCATCGATCCCAGGGTATACCATTCCATTAACGAGGCGAAGAACGGTCTCGGACCCGCTCCCATCCGCACCCGCCTCGGCTGGCTGCATCTCGCCCATGGCGTCCGCAACACCGCCGCCGGCCTGCGTTATACTCTCTATACCTTCATGACAGACCTGAAAGACCTCACCCGTG
>PMUF01000330.1 GCA_003167015.1 Chitinophagaceae bacterium
GCCGGAACTTCCTGAAGAGCAATCCCGTGGAGATGCGGCATATCGTCGATGAATTCACCCGGGTGACCCTGGCATTCCCCTCTATTTTCTTTTCGCTGACCGCCAACGGGCAGGAGCTGATGCACCTGGAAAAGGGCAGCCTGAAGCAACGCATCGTACAGATCCTCGGCAGCTCGCATGCCGCTAAGCTGGTCTCGGTACAGGAGAATACGGACTACCTGAACATCTATGGTTTTGTCGGCAAACCCGAAACGGCCAAGAAGACGCGGGGCGACCAGTACCTGTTCGTCAACAACAGATTCATCCGCAGCGCCTACCTCAACCATGCCGTGATGAATGCCTATAAGGAGATGATCCCGGCCGAAAGCTTTCCGCTGTATGTGCTGTTCATCGACCTGGACCCTACACAGGTGGACGTCAACGTCCATCCGACCAAACAGGAGATAAAATTCGAGGATGAAAAGATAGTCTATGCTTTTGTCCAGGCGGCAGTCAAACATTCCCTGGCCCAGTTCAGCATCACCCCGACGCTGGACTTCGATCTTGATCCGGCTATCCAGCGACTCGATGCGGTGAGCAAGCCTGTCTCCGAAGAAAAAGTAGCGGCCGTGGCGTCATCTTCTTTGTACAAGACTTTCACTCAAAAAAACCAGGCGCATTTCATCGAACCTACGAATAAGAGTGAGCTGCGTCATTGGAAGGATTTTTATGAAGGGACGGCGGCGACAGGCGGAGCGGGTGATGCGGCTGGCGGCTCTGGCGGGGCTGGGGCGGCAGGGTCTGGCGATGCGGCGGGCGGCTCTGGCGGAGCGGGAGTTGCAAGGATACAACCCATTGAGGGCGCCTCCCTGCAGCAATTGCTGAACACTTATATCGTTACCCCCACCAACCGCAGCTTCATCCTGGTCCACCAGCAGGCTGCGCACGAGCGGATCCTGTACGAACGTTATACAACGGCGGCGGCCGGCCAGCCTATCTCCAGCCAGAAAAGCCTGTTTCCCGTTACCCTGACCCTGTCCCCACCGGACGCCATCTTACTCAGCGAGCTGCTACCCGATCTGCAGCCGCTCGGCTATACGATCGAGCCATTCGGCAAGGATAGCTTTATTATCCAGGGTACGCCCGCGGATACAGGACAGGGAGATGAAAAACCTGCCCTGGAAAGCCTCCTGGAGCAATACAAACATTTCACCAGCGAGATCCGTTTTTCCAAGCGGGAAAAGTTGATCCGGACCATGGCGAGACAACAGGCTGTGCGGCCGGGTACCGTGCTGGAGGAAAAGGAAATGCGGATGCTGGTGGACGGCCTGTTCGCCTGTGCGCAGCCCAATATCACCCCCGGCGGCGATCCTACCTACATCGAGTTCAAAAAAGATTACGTCGAAAAACTATTTGGCCGGTAGCAACGGCTTTTTCTTGCGGCCATCCCATAGAATATAACGCAGGTAAAGTTGCAGCGAACTGTTACGCACCGACGGCGGCGGCTGAAGAACAGCGGCTTGCGGCATAGTAGCCGGGTTGGGGACTTTAACGGTGAGAGCCCTGGTAAAGGCCTCATCATAGCTGGTGCCCAGTACCCAGTTCCTGTAGGTATAATCCACGCTGATCAGACCCCGGAATTCCTGCTTTTTCACGAAGACCATCGGGAAATCGCTCAGGGGTGCGGTTGCGTACCAGGTATTCGAGCTGCTGTCAGATAGCGCAGCAATCCCTTTACCATAGTGCGAATATTGCACTCCGAGACCCACGCTCCAGTTATCGGAAGGGCTATAATGAATGCTGACCGGCAATTGGAAATAAAAGAGTTTTTTAATCTCGATCCAGCCGCTATAACTAGTGTCGCTGTACTGATAAAGAAATGTGAGATCCCGAGGTGTGTATTGAGGAGCGTGGATTCTGGCTTCCAGCTGCAGGTATAGCTTAGGCCGCACATAATAGCGGATAGACGGCACGGGAATATAATTTTTCCACCAGGTATTGAGCCCTCCCGATGGATTGGTCCAGTATTGCTGTCCGTCGACCGGAACGGCCTGGTTGAGTCCAATGGCAAAAACAAAGCCTGTTCCCTTCCGGGGCTCGACGGGGGGACATTTTGTCGGGTCGGTGCCTTTGGGCCGGGCGACAACTTTCACGACCAGATGGGGTCCCGCGATGCCGAGTGGTTGGATCTTACCCGGATTTGAATACCGCAGGCTCTGTTGCTGAGTGATCCCGCTGACCGGCGCGATGCCGTTTTCGGAAGATGCCGGCAGATCTGCCTTGTGATCCTGGCTGTGCGGCACAGAGTGGCGACCGGGATGGTCCCGGTCGCCTGCACCTGCAGGGTATGAGGGATGAGCCAGGGAGTAAACAGCCTTTGGCGAATGGTTGGGTGATGAATGATTAGCGGAAGCCACCGGGGGTGTTGGTACCGGCGGCGTGGACGCGGGGGGTGTCGGCGCCGGAGGCGTGGACGTTGGAGGCGTTGACGTTGGGGCGGCAGAGGATGTCGAGGCGGCGGAGGTTGCCGGGGCGGCGGAGGTTGGGGCGGCAGTGGATGGGGCGGCAGTGGATGTCGAGGCAGCAGCGTGTGTCCGCCACAAAAAATAACCCGATCCGCTCAGTACCAATAAAAGGAAAAGAAGAAGCAGCCCGCGTCTCCTGTCTTTATTCTCCTCCGTGGGCATTTCCTTGTCCAGGATGGCAGCCATGTCTTTCCAGGCCTCAACGGCATCCGGAAGCGATACTTCCTGCAGCTTATCAGCCCATTGAACGTTATCTGGTAGCTTTTCCATCAGGTGTGCGTTTCCGTTAGTAGAATAATCAATTTCAATTGCCGCCTGGCATCGCTGAGATGCCATCTGCTGGTTCCCTCACTGATCCCCAGCATCGCTGCTATCTCTCTATGGGAAAAGCCATCGATACCGTAAAGATTGAACACCAGGCGCGTGGTAACCGGTAGCTGCCGGATCATTTTGAGCAGCTCATCTCCATTCATTTTGGAGACGGCTTCATTATCAATACCCGGCCCTTCCAGCTGATCGGGCATCATTTCCTGCCGGCGGATCGCCTTTTGCTGCCGGAGACGATCGATAGCTGTATTGATCATAATCTTTCGCATCCAGGTATAAAATGATGCTTTGGACACATCGTACACAGCCAGCTGTTTGAAAACTTTAAGGAAGGCGTCATTCAATAATTCGAGCGCATCGTTCCTGTCCCTTACATAGCGCATGCAAAGAGTCATCATCACAGGAAAAAAGCGTTTATACAACTCTTCCTGCGCCTTACGGTTGTTTTCAAGACAACCCCGGATTATTATTTCTATATCGGTTTCTGCAGAAAACAAAGATTCAATACCGATTTTATACTGGTATTTACGCCTTCGAGAGAAGAAACGTTGGGGGAAGATCTCAATATATATCCCGTATCCGGTGGATCAGCTTTTCCATCTGCCGCCGGACGGCGACGCCGCTGCCGGTATAGTTATTGACCAGGAGGGAAAAGATCAGCAAATGGCCCTTTTTAGTGATCAGGTAGCCGCTCAGCGCTGCTACGCCGGACAGGCTGCCTGTCTTGGCATATATAAAGGTACTGTCCTGGCGATAATAAGAGGCCAGCGTTCCGGTGCCGCCGGTGGGAAGAATCCGCTCCATACGGGGCAGACCGAATTTCTGCTGTAGTTTATTCAAGATCCAGACAAAATCCTGGGGTGTGAAAAGATCGTTGCGGCTGAGTCCCGACCCGTCCACCCAGCTGGGTTTCTGGGGAAGGGAATCGAGGTCGTATTTCAACAGATAGTCGATGGTATGG
>PMUF01000098.1 GCA_003167015.1 Chitinophagaceae bacterium
CGCTGACATGTCCGTTCCTTTCCAGGTATTGCACTAACAAATCGATTTTTTCCTTGGCTGTCTCCACCTGCTCAGGTGAACCGCTCAATTTTATCTGCGTGCCGCGGGACAGAATCTTTAACAAAGGGAACTTTTTCTTCAGAATATCTAACTTTCCGTTGTTTACACCAAAAAACTCAATGGGGTTAACGGTTTCCAGGTTGATAATTGTCTCAGTCAAATTCTATGCTTTTATGCGTTTCTGAAATGGGTACTGTCCTAGCCGGCTTTACCAAATATAACCCGGACAGTTTTTATTTTCCTATTATTCTTATTAACAACATGTGAATAGTGCCGATCGGTTTTTTTTATTATGTTTGCCCTTTCTGCTACCTGTTCCAACCATACTACATACTAGTGTGTAGTGCCTGCCTGATTCCTTAAAAAGAGCAACAAAGAACTTACGATTTTGTTCGTAATTCGATTACTGTAAGTTACCGATTCGCCCTGATTTTACCCGAAATTCTACCTTTCGATATCGTATGCTAAAGAATATTCTAAGATGAAATTTATTCGTAGGATGGCCTTTGGAGGGGTATTCCTGTTGGGGTTGTCCGGCCCTGCCGGCGCCCAGTCGGCAGAGATTGCCAGGCTCCGTTTGTCAATGGGCGACCCCCGGGGGCACCGGAATTTCGTACCCGACACCGCCTATGTCGATGTCCTCGACCGGCTTTCGGCTAACTTTTATAGCATCGATGTGGATAGCGCTTTTTATTATTCCCGGGCAGCGTTGGACTATGCCGGTCGAACGGCTTATCTCAAGGGGGAGGCCGAAAGCTGGCGGCTACTGGGAAATGCTTATGAGTCGGTGGGTGATTTTGGCAATATGCTCTCCAGCTATCACCAATCTGCGGATATTGCGGAAAAGATCGGTAACCGGGACCTGGTTGCAAAGGCGACGTCCAACATCGCGCTGTTTGACATGCAGCAAGGGGAATATGACCAGGCGCGGCAATTAATGGAGCAAGTGATGACTACCTGCCTGAGTATCGGGGACAGTACATTGGCGGAGATGGTCACCTCCCATCTTTCGGAGCTTGCCTTTCGCCGTCATCAGTACGATCAGGCTTTGCAATATGCCCGGCGTGCCCTGCAGACTGCCCGCGCTTTGCGCGATGAGTCGGACATCGCCAGTTTTACCGATGATGAAGGCAAGGCAATGGCCGGGATGGGGGAAGTCCGGAAGGCCCTGGAACTCTATCAGCAATCCCTCGCTTATTACATGCGGGTAAATGACTGGCTGGGAATCATCACGACGCAAACGCTGATGGCTCAGGCCTACCTGCAGGTAAGGGATTTCCGGCAGGCCCTCCGCTATGCGCAGGCATCGCTGGACGGGTCCCGTAACCTGCGGCGCCTGCGACTGATCCGGGAGTCAGCCAAGGCGCTGACCGACGTATATGAGGGTGCGGGGGATGATCACAATGCGCTGAGATATTTTAAACTGTATAAAGACTATTCCGACAGCCTGTTCAATGATGAGAGCCACAAGCGGCTTTTGGCTGTTGCCGCCGGCTACGACTTTGAAAAAAAGGAATCGCGGCTCCGGGCGGAACAGGCCGAGAAGGACGCCCGTTATCAACAGACCCTTCGCAAGGATGCCGTAAAGATCTCCATCACCGTGCTGGTGATCGTCATCCTGAGTCTGCTGGCCTTTATCCTGTTCCGCAGCCGTTATGTCAACCGGCGGGTCAATCAGCTGCTGTGGGAGAAGAATGAAAAAATAGAGGAGCAAAAGGAGACGCTGGAGCAGCAGGCCGTACAACTGCTGCTGAACAACCGGCAGAAAGACAAGCTTTTTTCCATCATCGCCCACGATCTGCGCGGCCCGTTGAATTCCCTGAAGGGGCTGATGGAGCTCCAGAAGGAAAAGCGATTGTCTGAAGAAGAGATCAATGCGATCATGAATGAATTCCGTCGAAATATAGACCAATCCGCCGAATTGGTGGGCAACCTGCTATTCTGGGCCAGCAGTCAGTTGGGTGGCATCAAGGCCAGTCCTTTAGTGCTGCCGTTGCAACCTCTGGTACAGGAGATCCTGGCTCTTTTTTCGCACCAGGCCCGCGAAAAGAACGTTCTTCTCGGAGAAGAGCTGGATCCCGAAGTACGGGTGGTGGCTGATAAAGACATGCTACAGGTGGTTATCCGCAACCTGGTCAGCAATGCCATCAAATTCTGCCGGCCGGGTGACAGCGTTACGGTCAGCTATACGCATGACGGACCGGACGTAGAGATCTGCATAGCGGACACCGGGATCGGGCTGACAAAAGATGCTCTCGATAAAATACGCCGGAAGGAAAGCTTTACCAGCTATGGAACAGCCAAAGAAAAGGGTACAGGGCTCGGGATGCTGCTATGCCGCGAATTTGCCGAGGCTAACCGGGGCCGGTTCCGCATAGAAAGTGAGGGGGGGAAGGGTTGCCGCTGTTATTGTTCTCTGCCCGCGCCGCCAGTGCCGATGTAAGATCAGCGTGAAATTTTGGATGAACCCAATTCTTCTTCGATCAAGGTGTGGAAAACAGCCTCATTTTCCCAGATCCAGGCCGGCAGCTGCTGCTTAATGATCTTCCATACGCCATCTTCCCGCTGCATCCTGAGTACGATCCGGTTGCCCCGGTCGTCGCTGACGTCAACGGTGAAAAGACCTTCCTGCAAACCATTTGATTTACGGAAATTAAACTCTCTCAATCGGCCTTCGGCCTTGACCAACTTGGTGAACTGAATATTCCGGATGAACTGTATCTGCATAAGGCTCCCTTTGAATGAATGTGTATGAACAATTTGTATGCTACAAATCGCAAGGGCTTCCTAAAGAATAGTGAATTTTTTTTACAGGGCGGGCGGATGACTATAAAGATAGTAAAAAATGATCTCCCCGGAGGCTCATTTATTGAAATAATTATCTCTATTTATCCACTATGGCTATCACCGAATTCCTGTTACATTTGCAACCTTCTGTAAAGTATTCATAATAAACGTTTCTGAATGTCAACCTCCATCATTATTATAGGAGCGGGCGCCTCCGGCCTGATGGCTGCCCGCAGTTTGTCGGCTGTCGGTTGGTCTGTCACGGTGTTGGAGGCCGCCGATAGGCCGGGTGGCAGGATATTGACCCTGGAGCCAGCCGGATTCTCTGCTTATGTGGAAGGAGGCGCCGAATTCATCCACGGCGATCTGCCTGTCAGTCTGCAACTGGCCAAAGAGGCAGGCATTGTCCTTCATCCTATCCATTCGCAAATGGCAAGCCCACCAATAGAGGGAGAAGGCGGAACCGGCCTTGAAAAGGAAGACTGGGATGACTATATGACGTCAGACTGGGACGAACTGATGCAAAAATTGCAACAATTGGAGCAGGACCAGACGCTGGGGGAGTTTTTGGCTACGTATTTTCCCGGAGAAAGATATGCCGCGCTTCGGGACAGGGCCCGGCGATATGCGGAGGGATATGATCTTGCCGATCTTCATTCGGCCAGTTGCCGGGGTCTTTACAAAGAATGGTCGAATGAGTTGGAGGAAGAAGAGTATCGCCCGGAAGGCGGTTACCGGCGCCTGGTCGATTACCTGGCCGGCGAGTGCCGTCGTTATAATTGTACGCTGCATTTTTCTTCGCCGGTCGCCGAGGTTCATTGGCAGCGGGGGAGGGTAGAGGTGAAGACCGCCAGCGGGCAGCCTTTCACGGCCGATCGCCTTCTGGTCACCGTTTCGCTGGGCGTACTCCGGGCGGGCATTCTAAGGTTCTTTCCTGCGATACCGGACTATCTGCAGGCAGCCCGCGACATCGGCTATGGCACCATCGTCAAGATCCTGCTGGAATTCAAGACGGCTTTCTGGCGGGGAAAAGAGGCGCAGGACCAGACGCTGTTTATACTCAGCGATCAGCCGGTACCGACCTGGTGGACCCAAACGGCATCGACCGATACCTTGCTGACCGGCTGGCTGCCGGTCAGCGGCATCCCTGCCTTCGTGCAACTGGACCGGCAAGGCCGCATCGATCGCTGCCTGGACTCGCTGGCGAATATATTCGCCGTCGACCGTGCTTTTCTGTCCTCGCAATTGGTAGCTTCGCTGGTACTGGACTGGTCGGATGCACCCTATATCCTTGGGGGATACAGCTACCCCACCGTTGGCGGTCAGGAGGCGCGCACGTTGTTGTCCACGCCGGTCGAAGGAACTCTTTGGTTCGGCGGCGAAGGCTTGTATGAAGGCGATACGCCGGGAACTGTCGAAGCCGCCTTTAGCAGCGGGCTGGAGACGGCTAAAAAAATAATAGCGCAGTCGTAACTGTGCTTTCTAGGCGTATTGATCTCTCAATGATTTGATCTCATCATGGGAAGCCAGCAGCGCCCCCGCCTGCTGCACCAGCAACTCCCGGATATAAGCCGGCAGGGACTCATGCTCCAGGGCAGTCCGGTAGGCCTTCTTGGCGGCGTCTTCACCTGCTTCGCAATTGGCCAGAACAGTATGCCGGTCATGGCCTGTGAAGACGGCCTTGACATCCATCCACGCACGATAGATCTTCCCGCTGGTTGTCGTTCCGTTTTCCACTTCTGCACCCATTGTCTGTACTTCAGTAGCCAGGGCGATTTTATTCCGGTGGCTTTCGGCAATCATGGTCGCGAACAGGATCTTCAGGTCCTCGTCCTCTGGCTTCGTCTCTTTGATAGCTTTTTCGTAGCCGATGATCCGGTCATTATTAATCTGAATGAGGTCATTCAGTACTTCGATCGTTTCCTTTGTGTTTTGCATAACGAACATTTTGATAAACAGGCAGCAAAATCATGCCATACGGTTTAGGTTATATTTTCATGGGGCGGGGGAAATTTATTCCCCAGGCGGGTAATTGACGACCAGCCCCAGACTTTTAGAATATCTTTTGTATTTCGACTGCTCTGCGCTGGGCAGTCAGCCGGTTGATCGTTGCGGCCTCCTCCTTTTCCAGCTCCAGTTCTTCGGCGATCGTGGCGAGCAAGGCTTCTTCCCTGGCATCCAAAAACGGGTCGTCGATCACCAGCTCGACGCAATAAGAATATAGTGCCAGTTCATTGACGGGCTTGATCAGGCCGAACAGATACTGGATATAGACCTGTTCGTCGGTAATAGACGGCTTATAATGACGGTAACCGATGAGTTCTTCTTTGATATTCATTTTGGGCGAGATACCCAACAGGACCAGTTTGGCGGAAAGGTCTTCCATCTCCGGCTCTGTAAACCGGTCATCCTCCAGGCAGCAATGAAAGAATAAATGAACCAGGGCCTGATCCTGGTTGTCGACGACCGAGGCATAAGTGGTAGCAATAGTGTTGTCCATGAAGTTTTTCCCTTCTGACACTCAACTCTTGTGCCACTTAAAGTCTTCGCGAGCGGTTACGGCCGTTGCGCGGCTTAAACTTCCTCCCCTGGCAGAACCGGGCCCGTTCCGGGGCGTTCGAACCGGGTAAGCCTGTTGCGCAGCATGCGATTCTCCTCCTGCAAGGCTTCCATGCGGCCGAGCACATGGGACAAGGCTTCGATGCCCTCGGAATTAATGGCCAGTTCATAATGCCACCGCACGAATTTTTCCAGCACCGGCAATTCCTCTGCCGGCAATAATACCGTTCCATCCCGGACCATCATGCCGATCAGGCCCGAATCATGCAGGCCCCTGATAAAAGAAAGTTCAACATGATGAAAGGCGCAGAAGTCGCCGGCAGGAATAAAGTCCTCTGGATGCATAGTGTTCGGTTTTGAATCGTGAATATTTATTTTCCCTTCAGCTGCTGCAATTCCCTGAACAGCTCTTTTTCCTTTGCTGTCAGGTTCACAGGCAACTGGATCTCGAGGCTCACATAGAGGTCTCCATGCTGGCCCTCTTTTTTATAGACCGGGAAACCTTTCCCTTTCAGTCGCAGCGTAGTCCCGTTGGGTGTCTCCGGCTTGATCTTCAATTTCACCTTTCCGTTCAGTGTATCCACCATTATTTCCCCTCCCAGCATAGCTGTGTAAAGATCAGGAGCGGCCTTGGTATACAGGTCATTGCCATCCCTGCGCCAGCGGGGGTCTTCCGTCACGGAAAAAGTAATATAGAGGTCTCCGTCCGGGCCCCCGTTCGTCCCGGGGGCACCATGTCCTTTCAGCTTGATGACCTGACCGTTCTCTACGCCGGCCGGGATGGTGATACGGATATTTTTCCCGTTGACGGTAAGGACCTGCTGATGGGTAGTAGCCGCGTCCACCAGGGTCAGCTGTAATTCGGCCTGGTAATCCTGGCCGCGGAAGGTGGCCCTGCCCCCACCGCCGCCCGCGCCGCCGGCGCCGCGTGCCGACCGGCCAAACAAAGATTCGAAAAAATCCGAAAATTCGCCGTTGTCATTGTCGCCAAAATTCGCACCGAACCCCTGCGGGCCGCCGCCAAATCCTTCCCCGTTAAAGGCGCCTTCTTCAAAGCCGCTGCCTGCGCGCCCGGCGCCGCGGCTCCGGCGCTGTCCGGCTGACTGCTGCGCTTTTTCAAATTCTTCCGCATGTTGCCAGTCTTTTCCGTACTGGTCGTATTTTTTCCTTTTTTCCGGATCACTCAGCACCTCATTTGCCTCATTGATCTGCTGGAATTTTCTATTCGCTTCCTTGTCGTTGGGGTTCAGGTCGGGATGATGCTTCCGTGCCAGTTTCCGGTATGCGGACCGGATTTCGTCCTGGGTGGCGGTCTTGCTCACCCCCAATACTTTATAATAATCTATAAAATCCATGGGATGGCCTTTTTTGCAAAGGTAGGGGTAAATTATGCCCGGGCGATACCTTGTCTACAGGTCCTTGCTGATCGTAAAATAGAACTGACTACCCTGGCCCGGCTGAGATTGGGCCCAGATAGCTCCCCCGTGTAATTCTACGATCTTTTTGCCATGGGCGAGCCCGATACCCGAACCTTCATATTTTGTCCGGCTGTGC
>PMUF01000412.1 GCA_003167015.1 Chitinophagaceae bacterium
GAAGGACAACATTATTTTTCTTTACCTTAGTGTTGCGCCGGCCGCCACCGGAAAAACAGAGCGCTTATCTGTATAAAATTATGATCGAAGAACGAAGACCTACCGCACTGGAAATATTACACATCCCCGAATACAGGATTTTTATCACCGCCAGGTTCTTTTACGTCATGGCCCTTCGCATGGTGACTACCATCATCGGGTGGCGCATCTACGAGATCACGCATAACCCGTTCGCCATCGGGCTGATCGGGTTATCGGAATTCCTGCCCGCCTTCAGCCTGGCCTTGTATGCGGGGCACGTAATAGACAAGAGCGACAAACGGGCGCTCCTCCTGCGCACCACCACCTTTTACCTGTTGTGTGTAGCAGGGTTGCTCGTCCTTTCCTTCGGTCCGATCCTGCGCTCGCTGCAGAGCCACTGGGTCCAATGGCTGATTTATTTCATCATCTTCTGCACCGGTGTCATCCGCGCTTTTGCCGGCCCCGCCCTGAACGCTATCATCGCCCAGATCGTGCCGAAGGAAAAACTACCCGGCGCCGTCACCATCAATACCAGCGCCTTTTTATTCGCGTCCGTCACGGGACATGCGACGGCCGGCTTTCTCATCGCTCACACCACCTATCTGTTCGCCTTCAGCATCGTCGGCTTGTATGCGGCCATCGCCTGGTTTTGCTTTTTCAGTATTGCCCCCAAACAGATCATGGTCACCGGGGAAAAGAAGACCTGGGAAAGCATCAAGGAAGGGCTGCGCTTCGTTGTCCATACCAAAGAAGTGCTTGGCGCCCTGGCGCTGGACCTTTTTGCCGTCCTGTTCGGCGGCGCCGTGGCCCTGATACCTGTCTATGCCCGCGATATCCTTCGTGTAGGCCCCATCGGTTTCGGCTGGCTCAATGCGGCCGACGATATCGGGTCGATCATCATGATCACTTCGCTTACCCTCTGGCCGCTGAGACGCCGGCAGGGAATGACGCTGCTTTATGCGGTTTTTGGGTTTGGGGTTTGCATTATCGTATTCGGCTTGTCCAAACTCTATCTTCTATCTTTCTTCGCCCTCTTATGCAGCGGAATGCTGGATGGGATCAGCGTCGTGATCCGCGGAACCATCGTACAGTTGAAAACACCTGACCCGATGCGCGGCAGGGTGTCGTCCGTCAATTCCATGTTCATTAATTCCAGCAATGAGCTGGGACAATTCGAAAGCGGGGTGATGGCCAAACTGTTGAAAGTAGTTCCTTCCGTCGTCTTCGGCGGGTGTATGACTATCGCCGTTGTCTTTGCCACCTGGTTCAAAGCCCCCAGCCTGCGAAAAATGGAGTATTGACCGATCACGTCTTCACTTCATTAGATTTTCCAGTACAAAATATACGATAGGACAAAAACTGGAATTCTTTTGCGTCAGCGCCGGTCTTTTCACCAGCACATCTTCATCAGTATAGGGAAACCGTTCGCAATCCGACGGACGGACATCATAGATCCCGCAGCGGTTATCCGACCCTAAAAAAGGACAAGGCGTGGATTTCACTACATAATCCCCCTCTTCGTCGAGGCGTAGATAACGCTCGATGAAGTCGCTCTCCTTCAACTGCAGGTGACGGGCAATCCGCTTGATATCAGGAGTCTTGAACCGGGGGGAATAGCGCTTGCAGCAATTGGCGCATTGCAGACAATCGATCCGCCGGAAAGCTTCTTCATGAAGGTCGGGCAACTGGTCGAGTATGCGGTTCCGCTGAGCGGGCCGGTCTGCCTTTTCCAGGAAGTTCCTGTAATCCTTCTGCCGGGCAGCGGCCTTTTTCTCCCAGTTATGCAACAAATCACTCATCCGTAAATATACAGGAAAAGGACCGGCTCCTATCCTTATTAATGGTTGATTAACAAGCCCGCATTTCAAAAATTGGAAAAAACAATTAATTTTATCCCGTGAAAAACCTACACGAGCAAATACTCCTATTAATAAGCACGCCCCTGTATCTCGTCATCATAGGCCTCGAGATCCTTTTAAGCAATTACCGTCGCCGTGCACTCTACACTTTCAAAGATACCCTGAACAATATTTACCTGATGCTGCTGAACAGTATCATCGATCTGCTGTTCCGTGGTATCTACCTGCTGATCCTGCAGGTCTGTTACAACCATCATTGGATATCCATCACCAACGTATTCTCCTATTGGTTCATCCTGCTGCTGGCGGAAGATTTTCTCTATTACTGGCTGCATCGCTGGGACCATGAGATCCGTTTGTTCTGGGCCGTCCACGTCACGCATCATTCGTCCGAGAAAATGAATTTTACGGTGGGCTTCCGCTCGTCGGTCTTTCAGCCGCTCTACCGGTTTGTGTATTTCATCCCCCTGGCTTTTCTGGGCTTCAGGCCCCTCGACATTGTCTTCATGTATTCCGCCACCCAGATCTGGGGCATCTTTGTCCACACCGAACTGATCGGTAAGATGGGCTGGCTGGAATATATCCTCGTCACCCCCTCTCATCATAGGGTGCACCATGCGTCCAATCCAAAATACCTGGATAAGAATATGGGCATGTTCCTTATAGTCTGGGACCAGTTGTTCGGCACCTTCCAACCCGAGTTGACGGCAGAAGAATACCAGCCTACCAGATATGGCCTGACCAAGCCGGTCGAAAAGACCGGCGCCGTCGATATCGTCTTCCATGAATGGCAGGCCATCGGAAAAGACGTAACGCGAAAGGATATCGGGTGGAAAGAAAAATGGCAGTACGTCTTCGGACCTCCCGGCTGGAGTCACGATGGCAGCCGTTTGACGAGTCAGCAGATGCGGCAGGCCGAATTACTCGACTCCCTCGACTATCTCGCAGACTCGTCCGACTTCGCAGCCGACCCTCAATTTTAATTTCCTTTTAATATATTAGTGATTCTTTTGCCGTTATTCCCCAGTAATTTTGTCCTGAGCAATTCATTCATGCCTACGCACGAATAGTTTAGCATTCAATTTTTAGGGTTTAGGGGTTTTTAAGAAAAAAGGCCATCCCGATTTTTCAAAGTGTGGGATCGCCTTTTTTCATTTTATGACCTTTCCCATTTTTTCACCATGTGGGATTGTCGTCGTACCTTTGCAGATCTTTTTATTTTCAAAGGTCAACCTCTAAATATGAATCTATTCGAACAGCAAGCGAATGAATTTGCAGGCCGGCATATCGGTCCCGGTGAAAACGAAACTTCCGGTATGTTGAAAACCATCGGTGTCCGGTCTTTGGATGAACTGATCGACCGGACCATCCCTGCGTCCATCCGCAGTAAAAAACCGCTGAATATTCCCGGTCCGCTCAGCGAACACCAGTATCTCACATCGCTGCGGCAGGTGGCGGCTCTCAATAAAGTATTCAAATCTTATATCGGTCAGGGATATTACGACACCATCGTACCCAGTGTCATTCTGCGCAATGTATTCGAAAACCCGGGCTGGTATACCCAATATACTCCCTACCAGGCTGAAATTGCCCAGGGCCGCCTGGAAAGCCTGCTGAATTTTCAGACCATGGTTGCCGACCTGACGGCACTCCCCCTTGCCAATGCCTCTTTGCTGGACGAAGGCACCGCCGCAGCTGAAGCGATGACGATGTTCTTCAATCTGAAGAACAAGGACCATGACCATGTCACCATCCCTAAATTCTTCGTCGACAATAATATCTTCGCCCAAACCAGGGACTTGTTGCTGACCCGTGCACAACCCGTTGGTATCCAACTGGTGACCGGCGATTTTCGCGAAGTGGTCCTGGATGATTCCTATTTCGGCGCCATCGTCCAGTATCCTGGCAGTGACGGAGCCATCCATGACTATCGCACGTTCATCACTCGGGCGCACGCGGCAGGCGCATATGTAGCTATGGCAACGGATCTGCTGGCGCTGACCCTGTTGACGCCTCCCGGCGAACTGGGGGCGGATGTCGCTATAGGGTCTTCCCAGCGCTTTGGCGTGCCCATGGGATTCGGCGGACCACATGCAGCCTTCTTTACTGCCAGGGACGATTTCAAACGGTCTATCCCCGGACGCATTATCGGCGTAAGCATCGACGCACAAGGCAACAGAGCCCTGCGCATGGCCTTACAAACCCGCGAACAGCATATCAAAAGGGAAAAAGCAACTTCCAATATTTGCACCGCCCAGGCGCTGCTGGCGAATATGGCAGCCATGTACGCCGTCTACCACGGTCCCGAAGGACTGACCCGCATCGCAAAAAGGGTCAGCCTCCTCACCCGTACCCTGTCCAACGAATTGCAGCAGCTGGGATACACCAATCTCAACGAGTCTTACTTCGACACCATTCGCCTGAAAGTAAAGGACAGCACCGGTATCCGCACGGCAGCAATCGCTCATGGCATGAATTTCCATTACACCGGCCCCTACATCGGCATTACGCTGGACGAAACGACCTCCCAGGAAGATGTCGTCAATATCCTGTCGGTCTTTGGCCAGGCATCCGGAACCGACCTGGTAACGGCCACATTCGATGAAGAGGACACCCTGACCAATATTCCTTCTTCCGTCACCCGGACGTCTGAATTCCTGACGCATCCCGTCTTCCACAGTCATCACAGCGAGACCAAGATGATGCGATATCTCCGGAGCCTGGAAGTAAAAGACCTTTCCCTCAATACCTCCATGATCTCCCTGGGATCATGCACCATGAAGCTGAATGCGGCGACCGAACTGATGCCTGTCAGCTGGCCTGAATTCGGCGGATTGCATCCTTTTGCCCCCGCCGATCAATGGAAAGGCTATCAGCGTATCCTCACCGAACTGGAAAACTGGCTCAGCGAGATCACAGGATTTGCCGCCACTTCCCTTCAACCTAATAGCGGCGCCCAGGGCGAGTATGCCGGGCTGCTGACCATTCGCGCCTATCATGCCGCGCATGGCTCTGCCCATCGGGATGTAATGCTGATCCCTATCTCAGCCCACGGCACCAACCCGGCCAGCGCAGTCATGGCAGGCATGAAGGTAGTCGTCGTAAAAAGTGACGAAGACGGCCATATCGATACAGCCGACCTTGCAGCCAAGGCCACCCAATACAAGGACCAGCTGGCAGGCCTGATGGTCACCTATCCTTCTACTCATGGCGTTTTCGAAGAAGCAATCAAAGATATCTGCCGGATCATTCACGATAACGGCGGTCTGGTGTATATGGATGGCGCCAACATGA
>PMUF01000127.1 GCA_003167015.1 Chitinophagaceae bacterium
CATTCCGTACCGTATAGGACAGCCAGCGAACCAAGCAGGGCAAAAACAGCGACTACTGCGGAAGCCATTTTGGTACGTCCCAGCAGGCGGCTTGAGGCAGAATAACAAAATACCACCGTTTGCCAGCCGACGAAATTTCCGTAAGGAATACCGAACCATTGCGCAGTCAGCGCATTGATATGTGGATCGCCCCAATTCCAGTTCCACATATGCAGACGGCACGCGATTGTATCCATGCTCAGATCGATATTGATGGCCAGTAGCGTATCCAGCGCCGCGCAGGCCCATAGGGCGAGCCCCAGCCAGTCGGTAAACAGTCGTGCAGAATACATGATGATACCCCAACCAATGCCGACGCACAGCGGGACGTCGATGGGATAGCGTCCCAGCATGATCCAGAATCGACCATAGGAATAGCTGTACAGCGCGACTTCCATATATTCCAGCAGCACGCCGAAGAAAAGGCCGCCGAACAAATAGGCGACGTTCCCGGAACCTTTGCGCCAGGCATGGAGCAGGCAAAGCAGGAACAGCCCGTACATGGCGATTTCAAACAGAGGAAAAACCCAGGCCGGCGCAGGGCCGGTCGGCATCCCTGAATATGGTGGCGGTTGGATCATATAAGCAATGTGTGAATTAAAGACTGTTTACCGGTTGATCTCAACAAGCAACACCCAGGCGTCGGTGATCACTTTAATAAAGGAAAAGATAAAAGCAGGCACCAGCCAGTAAAAGGCGCTATCCGATCTCCACCAGATGAAAATAGTTCCGTACAACAAATAAGGTACCGTCGCCAGCTGCGTGAGCAGCAGGTTCCGGAAATAATGAAACCGGTATTGTTTTTCCATTGTCCGCCACATGCCGATCTCCCGCCAGGTCATCACCGCCCAGATTATTATGCCGGTAAACAATACCTCTCCACCCAGCAAGGTCGGCCGCTGTCCCGGCACCTGGCAAAACAGCGAGATCAGGAGGACGGTCGCCATCAGCATCATGGAACCTAATGCCCGAAAGGGCAAATGGGCGATCGTCAAAATTTTTGCCAGATTGATCGACACTCCAATGAAGATCAGACCGGTCAGCGTTGCTGCGGCGCTGGCTGTGGTTAAAAAGAAATTATCCCAGGTTGTCATGACTGTGTCAAAGTTAAGCCAGTTTATTTTTAGCAATAATTTAAAATTATCGTTTGAACCAGTCTGCGGGAATGGATCGGGGCTGCCCGCCACCTACACTGTATTTCAGGTCCAGGGAATAGCCGCCGCCCGCCTCCGCGAAGTCGAGGGCAAACGGATGCAGACCCTTTTCCAAAGCCACCTGCCCACTTTTCTCCCTGTCAGAATGCAGACCGTCATTGTCCACTACCAGCCGGTCCGCAATCCGGAGCACGCTCCCGTCATTGGAGGTCAGGAAAAAACTGTAGATGCCGGTTTCCGGAACATCGATATAACCCCTGAACTTCAACCCGAACTCCGGTGTGGCAATACCGGGAGGAACCTCCGCCTGCCCTACCCACAGTACACTGTCCGGTGCTTCCGGTATTTTCGTCGTCAAGTCAAAATAACCCTTGAAAAAACGGCATTCCAGGCCTGGCACGGCATGTTCAGCGGCGACCGGCACAGCGCACGCCTGGCGGTCGAATGCCAATGTATTGATATCGCCCCTTCTACCGGACGCGGTAAAGGCGGCTATCTTCAGCGTCATGGAATGATCGATACGAAGCGCCCGGGATAAAATGGGAGAGGCGGGCACCGGATTGGTCCCGTCATCCGTATACCGAAGGGTCAGCCGGGGGGAAGGAGCGGGAATAAAGAAAGAAGCCGTGTCTGTGAACACGTGGGTGTCGGCCAGCTCCGGCAGGTCGGACAAGCGATAATGGATCCCCAGCAGGTCCAGGCGCGCGTATTGCCCCTCCAGCCTTTCCAGGTAGGAAGCATACAAGTCCTTGTGCGTCCAGCCCAGTTCGGCCAGGGCCGTCATGCGAGGCATTGTCAGGTAATCGGCCCGGTTTTCCGTGGGAACCATTTCCGTCCATAAATTACCCTGCACGCCGAGAATATTCGCCTCCTGCGCCTTGTTCATTCCATACGCGCTATCAAAAGGTTTATAGTGGTACACCGCATCCAGGGTGTTCCTGTCCGGCCATGCGTCGAAATACAGCGGACCGTCGGGCGTCATCACCACCTTATTGCCATTGCGGGTGGCCCTGAGCGGGGATTGCGAGGCCCAGGGCCGCCAGAACATCACCACGGCCGAGGAATCGATGCCGCCTTCGACAATCTCATCCCAGCCTACCAGGGTCTTTCCCCTGGAACGGAAGAAGGCCTGCAGCTGATCGTTGAAATAACTTTGCAGTTGGTCCAAGGTCCCGATCCGGTGCCGGGCCATAAAAGCATGGACCAGCGGCGATCTCTCCCAGTCCTTTTTCTCCACTTCGTCCCCGCCGATATGGATGTACGGGGAAGGGAACAGATCGATGATCTCGGAGAAAACATCCTTTGCGAACTGCATCGCGCTGTCCTTACAGGGACAAATCGGGTTGGAGAATCCCCGGCTCCCGTCAGCCCCAACAGTGCCGTCGCAGGTCAGCCAGGGATAGAGCGCCGCCGCCGCCATCATGTGACCGGGCATGTCGATTTCCGGAACGATCTCGATGTGCCGGGAGGCAGCATACCGGATGATTCCCTTCATCTCCTCCTGCGTATAAAAGCCCCCGTATTCGGTCCGCCCGTTGCGATAGCGAAAATGGCTGGAATCCAAATCGAAATCAGGATTGCCCGTCTTCTTCGCCATCTCCATATTGGCCGAGTCCTGTTTGTTGAAGCTGCGCCAGGCGCCTTCCGCCGTCAGGCGAGGGTATTTTTTGATCTCTATCCGCCAGCCCTGGTCATCGGTCAGGTGCAGGTGCAGCCTGCTGAATTTATACAGCGCCATCATGTCGATATACTTCTTCACATAGGCCACGGAGAAAAAATGCCGGGATACATCCAGCATCATTCCCCTCCAGGCAAAGGCGGGCCGATCGGCGATCTCTACGGCCGGAACGGACAAAACACGGGCCTTCGCCGCGGCCGTCGTTCCGCCCGCCCCGACTACGGCTCCGCCCTCCACATCCGCCGGCAACAACTGCCGCAGTGTTTCCAGGGCATGGAACATGCCTGCCGGGCCGGCCGCCCTCAGGACCACCCGGCTGGAATCCACGGACAGCGCATATCCCTCAGCGGAAGTAACGGACGGATCGTGCCTGAGAATGATCGCTCCCGAAACCGCCCGGTCATCCTGCCTCAGCGCACCCGGCCCGAGGGATTTCCTTATCATCTGCCGCAGATAAGCCGCCTCGTTCCCGAATACCGCTCCATCCCCGGGCAAAGCCAGCTTCGTTTGCGTGGTAATGACGAATCCACCTGCTTTCGGCACCAGGGAAGAGGGATAAGGAATGATGTCATAGCGATGGGGTGTAAGATCCATGTCAACGTG
>PMUF01000344.1 GCA_003167015.1 Chitinophagaceae bacterium
TCGCCGAACAGGATGATGAACACCCGGCCCAGCAGGATGAACAGCGGGGCGCCGGGAGGGTGGGGGATCTGCAATTTATAGCAGCTGGAGACGAACTCACCGCAATCCCAGAAGCTGCCGGTGGGTTCCATGGTCATGACGAAAACGGTGCAGGCAATCAGTCCCACGATCCAGCCCACGACATTGTTCACTCGGTTGAAATTCATGGTGTATATCTTTTTTGGTTTCCGGGGGATGTTGGGGTTTCCCGGAGAGCGGCAAATATATAAGAATTCCGGGGAAGGATGTGGATGGCCGCGTCCTATTTAACAAAAACCTTTTGCACCTGTCTGCCTGCGTCAGTGTCCGTCATCAGGAGATAGATACCCGGGGCTAATGTGCCGAGTTCCAGCGTCTGCAGATAGCCTTGCACCTCCTGGTTCAGGATGACCCTTCCGAGGACGTCCGTCAGCCGGATATTCCTGCAATTGACCGTGCTGCTGATATAGAGCGTTCCGTCCTGGACAGGGTTGGGGTAGACAGTGATCAGGGCGCCGGCGCCGGGTACATCGATCGATCGGATGACCGAATAGCTTACATTCCCATTGAGATCCGTCATCTGCAGGCGATAATAAGTGATGCCCGGTTGTAAGTTCGGGTCCGTATAACGATAGGCATTGACGGCAGCCGTGTCCGCCAGCGGCGGAAGGGAATCCAGCGTCGTAAAATGGAGGGTATCGGTGGTGCTCTTTTGGAGGAGATATTGGGTTAAGAGCTGGTCATGGAGGGCGGTCCATTGCAGCAGGGCGCTATTACCCGATCTTACTGCAGTAAAGGACAGCAGAGCCGGGGGGCTATTGGGCTGTACCGGCGCCTGCGCGCAGATCCAGAATTCCGAGAATCCCCTGACCGAGTATTCCGCGTAATAGCCTTTATCGTTAGGGATGATGCTGGCACCCTGGTTGTGCTGGTGGAAGGTCCAGAGACCGGTGGTATCATTGGCCAGGGTGCTATCTTCTTGTGCAGGTACGGCGCTGCTGAACTGTGCGACACCCGGTTGGTAAGCGTCTGCAATCGTGGCACAGGAGGGGCAACCGGTAGCACCGATCAGGGTATCGGCTTCGCTGTCGAGGAAATAATATCGTACCGTCACGCTGTCCGATGGCGGATTGGATGGCTGGATCACGATATTCCTGTCCAGGTAATACTGGAGGCTGTCGTGACGGACGGCGCCCGTGTGATTGAAATATACCATCACGCTGGTCATGCCCAGGTCCTGGCCATTGGGATTGATGGCTGCCACCACAGCACCGCCGGCGTTGAAATTGATCCAGTTGCTGCCGCTGACAGGTTGTGCCAGCCCGCTGATGATATCCGGGCCCGTATAGACGGCGGCCTCATCGAATATATGAACATCGTCGATACCCACGCCTTCGTATGTAGTAGCCTCATCGCTGCTCATGACGATCCGGAACCTTACCGGGGATGTCGTAGCGGGAATGTTGTAACTCGATACATGCCATTTGGTATATGATTTCTGCCAGGATTCATTGAGGGAGTCGTCGTACCAGTTGGTCCCGCTGCCGACAGCGCCCAGCTTGATCCAGTTAACTCCGTCGGTGCTGTATTCAGCCCAGTGATAGTCGCAGGCGCAATCGTCTTCCGTCTCGAAAATGTGACTGAAGGAAAGCACGGGCTGCTGCAGGCTGCTGACGTCGAAGCAGGGCGAATACAGGTACGACAGTTCATTGTTATTATAATCCCCGGTCAGGCTGGTGACCCAGCACTTCGAGCCATTGGCGGCTTTGTCGATGATCGTTTTTTGCGGTGTACCCCATTGCCAGCTGCTGTTGATACCTCCCGTGTACCAATAGCCGTTATTGGTTTCGAAACCTTGCAGGTATGGATAGGTGGAAATGAGCGGGGTGGTCTGAAAGCTGACGGGAGACAGGGTATCGTTGGCCCGGTAGGTATCTCCGGGGTAACTGACCCAGCCGGTGATCGTATAGGCCTGCCAGGCGGACAGATCGGCTGTATGGGAAAAGGAATAGATAATGGAATCTCCCGCGCCGATCGACGGGATCGTCTCCGTCACGGTAGTCCCGTTGACCGAATAGGTGACGGGTATATTGATGGCCGTCGAATCGCTGTAATTTTTCACGACTACGATGATTGTCTCGGCGTTGGACAGACTGCAGAGGTCCGACAAGTTGGGCGCTGCGAGCGTGGACATGGACAGATCTTTCGTGGAGCGGCTGATCGTAATATCGTCGAATGAATAGCCGTTGTCCAGGTCGCCGTCGGGCACGACGTCATTGGTGGAGGTATAGCCTTGTTCGCCGAATTTGATCTGGAAGCTGGAGCTGGGGCCTTGGGAGGCGGCTTTCAGCGCAGCGGTGACATTGATATGGGGAGATGGCTGATAGAGGCCAACGTTCGCGGCGTTGGTGTCCAGCGTGCAGACCGGTATCCAGGCGGCCTGGTCATTACCCCTTATCCACACCTGGTTACCGCCGAGGCTGAAAACGATCCCCTGGTTCTGGTAATAAAAGTCCAGCCAGATCTGATCGCTGCCGGAATAATTACCCAGGTTGAAAGTGGTGATCAGGCTGTCGGCGGTGGAAGTGGTGCTATAATGCTGTGCATCGAGCGTCGCGCAGCGATCGCCTGTACGGGCGAACCCGGTATTGATGAAGGTCCTCACCCGGCCGTTGGGATTATCGGTGAAGAAATCACAGCGATCCAGGCCGGCAAAGCCTATAGTGGGCGAATAATAAGCGTCCGGGGCAGCCGATTCGAAGCCTTCGGTATAGGAAGGATTCAGGACAATGGGATCATTGCTGAGCTGGTTGATGACGGCGCTGATCGTGTCATTGCCCGGTTGAGGGTCGCCGGGATAGGAGACCCATACCTGCAAATTGTAGGCGCCTGCCGCGGAAAAATTATAGGGCGTGCTGAAAGTATAATTGTAGACGCCGTTGGGCACGACCGTCGCACTGGTCGTTTCTGTGATGATCGTACCGCCGTTGACATGGTATGACATCGTATAAGGGACACCGGGAGGGATCGTGCCCAGGTTCTTCAATTCCACGGTGATGGGAACGCCGGCGCCCAGTTGTGTAGACGTATAGAGCCGGCCGGATGACAGCCCGATCAGCGAGTCGACGGTGTAATCGTTATTGAGGGTCGCAAGCGCGCAACTGCCGCCTGACGGTGTGATATTGGCGGCTATGGACCTTCTGCCCGGTGCGCCCGCGTTGACTGCTCTCACGGAGAGCCAGTAGCTGCTGTCACGGTTCAGATTGCCCAGGAGGTAAGTCGTATCCGTCGTACTGGCCACTTTCATCATGCTGTCGCCTACCAGTTGCATGATGTCATAGCTGGTCGCAGCGGGGACTGTACCCCACAGGAGCTGCGCATAGCCCTGGCAGGGGTTGGTGACCGTCAGTGCGGGTTGGCCCAGCACGGTGATCGGGTAGTGGCTCACGTCGCTGTACGAAGTTCCGTTGCGGGTGACGCGGATGAGTGCAGTATTGGTGGCTGTTGAAGGGACTGTCCAATTGTACAGCGTGGGAGTGGCCGGTACGGCATTGTCAATCGTTGTCCAGGTGTTGCCGTTGTCGGCAGAATATTCTATAGTGAAGTTGGCCGTCCCTCCGTCGTTGGCCACCCAGCGGATGATCTCGCTGGCGCCGGTCACCCAGGTCTCATTGCCATAAGGATACATCAGCTGGATGGAAGGCTGGATGATTTCATAGGCAAGCGCATAATTCTGTGGTCCCTGCGGAACGCTGGTGCCGGCAACATTAATAGTGAAGGCCCCGCCGGCCGGATTATTGATGACGACCTCTTCGATATTGTTGAGCGTGTCGATGCCTTCTACGGCGACATCATTGACATTGGCCGGATTGGGATTGAGGATCAGCGGATGATGCAGGACTGAAGTGCCGTCTGTCACTGTCAGGTCGAGATTGTTCACGAGTGCGGTTGCTGCATAAGGAGCTGCGGGGTAGTCCGTCCAGGCCAGGGTAACCCTGACCTGCTGCGCGCCGGCGGGAACGGTAATGGTGCTTTGTGCCGATCCGCCGTTGCCGACGGACCCCATCGAATACTGGTTGGCTTCCAGGACCTGGTCGGCTGCCAGGGTATTCAGCGACCCGAATCCGTACATGAAATCGGGCCCCGGGTTACCCAGGTCGGTCGCGGTATTGCAGATCAGCGCTTTGAGCAAGGCAGCGGGGGGATCGGCGCCGCCATGCAGTTGCCGGTAGCGCTGCACCAGCAGGGCTACACTGCCTGCTACGGTAGGACAGGCCATGCTTGTGCCGGCGTCCGCTAAATAGGTATTATAAGGCCAGGTGGAAATGATATTGACTCCTCCGGCAACGACCTCAGGTTTGAGCCGTCCATCGTCCGTTGGCCCGCAGCTGGAATTATGGGTTTCGAGGACGTCGGTAAAATTATCGAGGTTGCCTATATCGACTATGTTCTTGGCACACTGGAAGCCCGACTTGATGGTGGCGAACTGTGCGGGATAGGGGCTACAGGTATAGATGCCATCATTGCCTGCCGCGAAAAAGTGCAGCATATTCGGATAATTATACAGCTGCGCATCCGTATAATTGGCCAGCACATCATATGTGCCGTCGTTCGTACAGCCGCCATCGTAATCCGTGTAGGAATTACTGGTGAGTCCCATATCATAGTCCGTGATGTAAGTAGGTGCATTGGTCAGGATATCGCTGAAATACTGGCTGATGATCATTGCATGCGGCGCCATGCCCTGGTACATGGGGTTCAGGATGCCGCCGCCGCCGGCTGTTCCGGAAGTGTGGACGCCATGGCCGCTGCCCGGAGGCGCGGCGAAACGGTCGATCTCCCTGCCGGTAAAGTCGACATGGGTATAAGGATCGGTATCGTCGCCTATCCCTATGAAGACGCCATCTCCCCGCAGATACCTTCCGGCCGGCGCGCTCAATGCGTCTGCGCCATGTGCCGCCCGGTTATTATAGTTGAGCGTCCTCGGCGTCATCGGTTGGGAGGCGAGATAGCTGACGAAAGGAAGGTCCGCGACCTTTTGCAGGATGGCGGTGGTAGCCACACGGATGAACAGTGTATGCGGGGGTTGGATCTTGGTGGGGACTACAGCGGCGCCGGCAGCAGCCAACGACTGACGGATCTCATCGGGATCGAGATTGCCGAACCAGTTGACGGCGATCAGCCGGTCGATGGCATGCAGATAATTGTCCGGGCGTTGCCCGGGACTGGCGGCGATTTTGAACGAGACCGGCATCGGGGAGATTCCGCTGACCGAGTATCGTCTCAATTCACTGATCGAAAAACTGTCCTTTATTTCAGCCAGGTACGCACGATCGGGAACATAGTCGAAGAGTTGTACTCCCACAGCAGCCAATTCCTTTTTCTGCGCGGGATCAGGCAGGCGGTCGAATTGAATGACGGCATAATACTTGTCTTTATAATGGATGGAACGGAAAGATTCTTTTTGTAATTGACCCGTGGCGACATTTTTTTCAATTTTGAAGACACCGTTTTTGAAGCGGACGGAGCCGGGTACCTGCTGGCCTATGGCACAAGACCAGGAAAGTAAAACCAATAAAGGGATTGCTGCGGTAAGGAATATATAGATCGTTTTGGTTTTCAACTCTTTGAGAAGGGGATTTTACCGATCTGATATTGGTATGAGTGATTCTAAAACGCGGGATTAACCAAAATATTGTAAATTTCCGCATGACTCAACCAACCTCTACCCGATCGCTTGCCCTTGATATTTTCCGGGGAATGACCGTCTGTTTTATGATCATTGTCAATAANNGACCTGGTCTTTCCTTCCTTCCTGTTTGTTGTCGGTAATGCTCTGAGCTTCGCCATGAAGAAATTCGAAACGATGAGTCAGGGGGCGGTGGTAGGAAAGATCCTGAAAAGGACGGTGATTATTTTTTTGATCGGGTATCTTATTTATTGGTTCCCTTTCTTTCATGTTGGGAATGACGGGCATTGGGCGCTGAACCCTATCTCGCACACGAGGATACTGGGTGTGCTGGAGCGGATCGCGCTTTGTTATGGCGCCGCGTCACTGTTGATCTATTATTGTTCGACCCGTACAGTGATTACGATAGCCGCTTTATTGCTGGTCGGATACTGGGTGCTGCTGCTGCTTTTTCCCATGCCGGGAGCGAATCCTTTCAGCATGTTGGGGAATGCCGGCGAAAGGCTGGACCTGTGGGTGATGGGCGAAAATCATCTGTATCATGGATCGGAAAACGGCGGAGTCGCTTTTGATCCTGAAGGTATCCTCAGCACGTTACCGGCGATCGTCAATGTGATCGCAGGGTATTATACAGGTGTCTTTGTCAGCCGTAACGGGAAGACGTATGAAGGATTGGCAAAACTGTTACTGTGGGGCTGTGGATTTCTTGCGCTGGCCTGGTTCTGGAACCTTGTTTTTCCTATCAATAAGAAGATCTGGACAAGCTCTTATGTGATGCTGACGGTTGGCATCGATATCGTATTGCTATCTTTTCTTATCTACATTATCGAGTTCAGGGGAAAGACAAAATGGACGGGCTTCTTCGCGGTGTTTGGAAAAAATCCCCTGTTCATATATATCGTATCGGAGCTGTTGATTGTTATTTTATCTATGATCCCCATTGGCCGGGACGGAAATGTGGCCGAGTGGGCCGGAGATGGTATCATGAAGATTATACCAGGCGCCTTTGGTAATTTGCTGTTTGCACTGATCTATATGCTGATCTGTTGGAGTATAGGCAAGTGGCTCGACAAAAAGAAGATCTATATCCGCGTATAAAAGTTGGCATTTATCGCTTAAATTGCGGCAAAATCAAAGCACGGGCACATGTACAAAGCCGTATTTCTCGACATGGATGGCACGTTGTTGCATAGCGATCATTCAGTGAGTGAATCTACCAAAGCAACTCTCCGGGCATTGACCGGTAAAGGAATATGGGTGATCCTGGTGTCTGCCCGGCCGCTGAATGCGGTCCTTCCCACCTTCCATGAGATCGGGATTCCGGATGCGTTCCCTATCATTACGCTCAATGGCAGTTATATTGTCGAAAAAGAGCAGCCGATCTTCCAGGCCACGATCGATCTTCCTACCACAGTAGCTGTCGCCGACCAGGTAAGACCTTTTAAGGCCACGATTGCCTATTATCTGCAAAGAGAATGGTATGCTGAAGTCAATGATGTCTGGACGGAGCATGAGCAGAAGATCATGGATGTACAAATCAAGGTCGCGCCGCTGGCAGAGCTGGTGAAAGAATGGTCGGCCCGGGGTATTGCCGTCAACAAAATGATGGTGATGAGTGAACCGCCTGCCATAGCAGAAATACAGAAACATCTTCGGGCCATTTACGACGGCAAGCTGAATATTTATCCTTCCAAGCCCACCTATCTTGAGGTCATGGATCTTCAGGGATCTAAATCCAATGCTGTCAAATTCGTCAGCGGGCGTCTGGGGCTGGACAGGGCTGAGATCATCGCCATGGGAGATAATTATAACGACATAGAGATGATCAAATATGCGGGGATGGGCGTGGCGATGGGCAATGCGCCGGATGACATAAAGGCCATTGCGGATTATGTCACTGACACGAATAACAACGATGGGGTGCAGAAAGCGCTGGAAAAGTTTTTTAATCTTACGCCTGCCGCAATCAACGCAATCAAATGATCCCGGAGTTAAGCGTTAATTAAATGATCTCGGAGTCAAATGATTTCATATAAACGGGCCAGGTTGATCAGCTCAACTGTATTGGAGATCTTTAGCTTATCGAGGATGCGGGTCTTGTGCGTACCTACTGTCGATTTATGAAGGCTTAGCGTATTGGCTATTTCAGACACCGAACTGCCTTTCAGCATTTGCAATACCACCTCGAATTCCCTGTCCGACAAGTCCTCGAAGGGGTTATCCTTGATTTTCCTGGTCAATTCACCGGACAGGATCTCAGCCAGGTTGTCGCTGATATACCGTTTCCCGCCGAGTACTTTTTGGATAGCGTATTTAATTTCCGACTCTTTCGAATACTTATTGAGGTAGCCGTGAGCGCCGATCTTCAGAAAGCGTTTGGCGAAAAAGACTTCCTGATTCATGGTGAAGATGATGATTTTCAGCCCGGGATATTCTTTCAGCAAATAGGAGGTAAGACTAAATGATTCAGTGTGCGGCATATTGATATCGAGTATCAACAGATCGAAGCCGGCGGATTTCATTTTTTTAATCACGGCTTCTCCATCTTCGGCCTCGTCAATCGTTACATCTCGAATACAACTGTTAATCAGCAGTTTAAGTCCTGCTCTAACGATGGAGTGATCATCCGCGATTAAAATGTTCTGCATTTTCTTGGTTTGAAGGGTGGGACAGTTGCCCCAAATATAAACGTTATTAGCAATATTGGGAATACGCCTTACGTCTTTATTTATTTTTGGCCGACCGGCGCCGGAAAATGGTCGCGCGGCAAAATAAAGTTACCGGGCTTTGGCAAGAATCCCTTCCTTGTACTTCCGGACGGTTCCGAGTAATTTCCTGTACCGGGGTATGGCGATGTTCAGCAGCAGAATATCTAATGAGACAGCCAGAAAGATGATTAACAACCACTTATACCAGCTATTCCGGCTGAAGGAGTCGTAAGCCCGGGGGCTCCACCTGGCCATCAGTTGTTCGAAGAACACCAGCAGGCCGAAGGCGGTAATGGAACTAAGCAGTTTATAAGAGATGATGTATTTGTCAAGGATGATTTCGAGCTTGGACAGGAAGGGAATCAACGGCAATGCCAGCAGGGTGGGGTAATCGGCAAACAGCAGCAGCCGGAGGTGAAAATAGATCGCATAGGACAGCAGCAGAAAAAATGCCGATTGAAGATAGAGATCATTCCCCTCTCCGATCCATTGGAGGCGCAGCAACCACGTATTGACCAGCCAAAGAACAGAAAAAACAGCGATCCTCGTCACCAGCTTCTTCCGGAGATAAAAAGCATTGGACAGCGGATTTTTAACGACTATTTTTTCCAGGTCCGAAGACAGGAGGGGACGTTCTTCCATCGAAGTCTCCGGAAAGCTGTTCCAATGTTGCTGTAACTTCTTTAGCTCCATACCAGCTTTTCCTTTATATAGGGGATGAAATTCTTTTTAGGCATTTCCTTTTCCTTTCTTTGGGCCAGTTGATGACGACTGTATTTCCCCGGAGGCATCCCGGTGAGCCCGGCTAACTGCTCCGATGGTACTTTCTCGAATTCCAGGAACAGGCGGAATTTATCGTAGTCGGAAATGTTTCCCATGGAATCATGCAACTCCACCATAGCTCGTTGATAATCAGTTGATTTAAATTCAATAGACTCTGCCGATCCGGCTTGCATATCCAAGGTGATCATATGCAGGGCGGCCATATTGACGCAGGCGCGCAGCAGCAGGGTTTCCTTATTGGCGGATGTCCCACGAAACCTGATATTCTGTGATGCGGCGGCGATGATGTTGGTAAAAAGATATTGATGTTCTTTGTAAGTGTGGGCAAACAGGCGGCAGACGGAGTACACTTTTTTGTGCTGGTGTTTCAGCAACGAACGGATGTCGGTATTAAAGCCCTTTCTTTGGGAATTGCTCATGGGTATGGATTTTTGACATAGGAAGAACGGAATAGTGGCGTAAATATTCCAATAAAAGGCTGACTTCTGTAATCACTGGCTGCATTTCGACACCGAAAAAGGACAAGGGAAGGTTGATATATAAGTGTTTACACCAGCGCTTCATTGGCTAAAAAACTACAGCCAATTCATTTTTTTACTATATAAAGACGGAGGCCTAATTAATACCTTGTCAGCGCGAACAAATTTTACTGAATGAGTTATGTATCTCTTGAAAATTCAGAACCATTTCTGAAGTGTTTTGAGGTGATGGCAGAAGACAAGTCTTGTATTGTATCAGATTCGGTTCTCTATTTCTCAGGAAAAACTGGTAAAGGTTTTATGACGGTAGCCGGCATTGCTGCGGGTATCGAAGTATTGGCAGTGAATGTTACCATGCTGGCTGAGGATCTGGTTTTCAATTTTTTACCCTCCCGGGACGAGTCTTCCTACATCCTTCACTTTGACGAGATCGATATTCCCGGAAATGGGGATAGCGATGTAGCCGTGCCTCAGAACCCGCTGGCGGCCGAATGGCCGCATTCATCTGTCTCCATCTCTGACGTTGCCTACGGAAAGGTGGTGAACTATCCCAGGGACAGGGTCATCCGTTCGCTGATCGTGCGTGTCCGTAAATCCAGCCTCGAACAACTCATCCAGGATTTCGACGCAGGTGCTGTCAATGCCATTCTTGAATCTGCGGGCCATGAGCATTCCATCACGTGGCCCATTACGTTCAAATACCGCCTTTTGTTGAATGACTTTATGTCAGAAATCGTTCAACATCCTTTCCCTGAGCTATTTACCATTCGTAATATCTCTGTTCTTATTGAGTACCTCCTGCAGCAGTTTTTTGTCATGGATAAGCTGGGCAAGGATGGGAATGTCCTTAGTATGCAGGACACGCACAGTCTTTCCCGGGTAGAGCAGCATCTTTGCCTGCATTATAAAAAGGAGTTTCCGGGTATTGAGAAATTATCCCGCATTTCGGCCATGAGTCCGACCAGCCTGAAGACCAAATTCAAAAAATATTATGGCGAGACGCTTTTCGGCTATTACCAGAAGAACAAACTGGAGCATGCCCGGAAATTGCTGGATAACAA
>PMUF01000113.1 GCA_003167015.1 Chitinophagaceae bacterium
CTATTTTTATTGTCTATGACTATACTAGTATTATCCGGATTATTGTTTCTTGGTGCACTGGTGGCGGGTCTGTTGGGCTCATTGACCGGGCTGGGCGGTGGTGTAGTGCTGATTCCGTTGCTAACCTTGCTATTCAAGGTTGATATGCATTATGCGATCGGCGCATCGCTGGTTAGCGTCATCGCCACTTCATCGGGGGCCGCGGCGGCGTACGTTCGGGACGGAATCAGCAATATCCGGCTGGGTATGTTCCTCGAAGTCGCCACGACGGCGGGAGCCGTCGGCGGCGCTTACCTGGCCGCATATCTTTCCACTTCCGTTATCGCTATTGTTTTCGGGATTGTATTGATCATATCGGCCGTGTTGTCCTTTATTAAACAGGGCGACAACCTGGTGACAGGTCCGGGGAGTAAGTTGACTCGAATACTGAAGCTGAATGGCACCTACCCTACCCCGCAGGGAAAGCAATCTTATACGGTTAAAAATGTGATAGGCGGCTTCCTGACAATGAATGTCGCAGGTGTGCTGTCCGGACTACTGGGCATTGGATCGGGAGCATTGAAAGTGCTGGCGATGGACAGTATTATGCGGACGCCGTTCAAAGTATCAACTACAACGAGTAATTTTATGATCGGTGTGACCGCCGCCGCTAGCGCCGGCATCTACCTGAAGCGGGGATATATCGATCCTGGTTTGTCGATGCCGGTGATGCTGGGCGTCCTTGCGGGTGCTTTTGCCGGATCCAGGATACTGACGAAGGCCAAGGTCTCCACGCTGAAAAAAGTGTTCGCAGCAGTGATCCTGGTGCTGGCTGTGGAAATGATCTATAATGGTGTCAATCACAAACTGTAATGAAAAAAATACAAGACCAGGATCTTGAGCGGGTCATCGGGCAATTGCTGCGTTACGGCGTGCTGCTATCTTCTCTGGTTGTCATGGCGGGAGGGATTGTTTATTTGATCCGTCATGGGGGACAATTGCCTCAATTCGGGACATTCAGGGGAGAGCCCGAAAAAATGAAGAATCCCTTTCCCATGTGGAAGGCTATCCTCAATGGTGAGGGACGGCCGCTGATCCAATTTGGCCTGCTACTATTGATTGCTACACCTATCGCCCGGATCGTCTTCTCCATATTCGGGTACTTATCGGAAAAGGATTATTTATATATGCTGATCACTGGAATCGTCCTGGCGGTCATACTCTGGAATTTATGAGCTTGTGGGCCTGGCTTGTATAAATAAAGGCAGACCCCTGCCTTCTGTCAAGCGTCATGTACTCTCCCTCATGCAAGTGTCTCGTCCGACAGACTGACCTCCTTAAGTTTGCCATTTTTTGTTCCATTGTGGGCAAATGAGTGGCGGATTTAAAGTCAATGCCAGCAAAGGCTAGAATAGATCACCTTTTCACCTTTAGTAATGTGTGAATTATACAACGAATTTGTACATGCGTATAACAGATGCGGATGGACATGTGTCGATCTTTAGGAGTAAAATCGCTGATGAAGGCAAGAAAGGAGGTTATTACACATGATTGAACTAAGAGATATTTCGACGATACCGAAAGAGGAGTTCTCAAAGGAAGAATGCAACAAGGAAATGAAGACTTTCCATAATAAGCTCTTTGAATTGCAAAATGTTTTTTATGCGGATAGCCGCTTTTCAATGCTCATCGTTTTTCAGGCGCTGGATACGGCAGGAAAAGACGGTTCCATCCGGCACGTGATGTCCTGCATGAATCCAATGGGAGTGCATGTCAATTCCTTTAAGCAGCCGACGCCGGAAGAGTTAAAGCACGATTTTCTATGGCGCATATATCCGCATTTCCCCGCCAAAGGGATGATGGAAGTTTTCAATCGCTCTCATTATGAAGATATTCTTGTCCCTTCGATCAAAAAGGAGCTCTCAAAGGATCAACTGCATCACCGCTGCGAGTTGATCAACCGCGTGGAAGAACATCTGGAAGCAAGCGGGACGCATGTGTTGAAATTTTTTTTGCACGTTTCCAGTGAAGAACAGAAGACTCGTATAAAGGAACGATTGACCCAACCGCATAAGCAATGGAAATATACAAAGAACGATACCGTGGTAGCACATCAGTGGGAGGATTACATGGAAGTGTATAATATGATTGTCAACACCTGCAACTGCCCGAAATGGCACATCATACCGGCCGACAAACGATGGTATCGTAATTTCGCGGTGGCCAAAGTGCTGACAGAGTATCTGGAATCCCTTCATCTGAAATATCCACATCATAAGGTAGAATAGAGGGGTTTGACCCGGACTATATGCTCCTAATGAGGTAAATGATCAGGAACACACTCACAAGAAAGATAAATGCGGTCAGTATGGTTATTAATAGGGAAGAATGTTTGTAATAACCAGCGTCTAACTGTTTTTCCGTCTTCTTATATTTGATATAAGAGAGCAGTGACACGATCACCCCCACAATGACCAAAACGATTCCAGCCACAGAAGAGTACCCTTTTGATTGATCCACTTCCCCCTTGCCAAGGATAATGGAGATCTGTTTCAAGAACAAAGAAAATTTAACGACCACAAATCCAAATGCCATAACTCCAATGCTGGTCCTGATCCATGCAAGAAAGGTTCGTTCGTTAGCAAGATGATCGCCTGCGTTACCTTTATATTCTGCTTTTTCCATCATACCATTAGATTTTATCTTGATAAAGATTGATTAATCTATTTTTTCCTCTGAGCGTCCAACATCTGTTTAATCTCGTTTTTAGAAAAGTACTTTCCGTTTACGATTACCGCATATATCTTTTGGGTATTGCTGATATCCAACAAAGGATTGTCGTCCAGAATCAGCAGGTCGGCCAGCTTTCCAACTGTTACGGTGCCCAAATCGTCTTCTCTATGCAAAAATTCTGCCGGAAACACCGGGGACTGGTGCATCCAGTAATTCACGAATTCGGGCGTCAAATATTCCAGGCCCTTGGTTCGTTTTGCCATCAGCTCGCTATTTAAGCTGCGCCGCTGTGTAAGTGTCAAGGTGGGAACAATCGCAACTCTGTTTTTGATAATTTTATTCAATATGGCTGACGGCAGATAGAAATCTTTTGCGGAAACACCCAATGGCTCATTATGAACCATAAATTCTGCAGTTCGGGTTGGCCAGGTAGACGGGTTCCCTCAAAAGGGAATAGATTTTAATGAAATCGTAACCCGCCTCTGACAAGCTATCCACATAATGGCGGCCCTCGGTATCCGTTGCGGCCGCCAGAGCGTGTGCAAAAAAAGGCTTGCTCCCATCAATTATCGGGCTTCCAATGATCATCCGCGGACCTGTAAACCTCCCGGCATCAATATCATTTTTCAACTTTAGCATTTCCGGACTTCCCCACATATCCCTAATTCCGGTCACACCATTCGCAAGAAATAAGGGTATGTATTCATGGCGATTGGAACTATCATCACCGGCATCATGGATGTGCATATCCCAGAGGCCAGGCATTAGATATTTTTCTGAACAATCATAGACCGGCGCTATGGGATTTGTAATTGGCCGGGAGGAAATGGATTTAATAGTATTGCCTTCAACATAGATAGTTTGGTCCTTTAAAATACTCCCATTTTCAACATCAATCACATTGATGTGATTAAGGTAATACTGTCCATTAACAAGTAAATTAGAAGAGAAGATTATACATAATATAAAATACCTGGTCACTTAATTTGAATTTTTATAGCATAATAGGCTAGTGGAAAAGGGTAACCGCAAAAGTTACACAAATTAATAAATACGTTAGGGAATTGTTAGTTCTTCATTTTTTATTCTAACTACCCTCTCCTTTGGGGAGGACAGCGGCGGCTTACTATGGCCGGAATTCTTATCTTGCGGGTGAAATCTAATTTATGCGCAAGCTCTCCCCTGCCATCCTCGAAAACGGCCGCTCCATCATCACCACCATTTTTTTTATCGTCGGGGCACAATTGCTGACAGGCATGCAGGCGGTCGCCCAGTCTGAGCCGGCGAAGGAAAAACAGATCAAGCGTGCTTCCCAGCGGGATCACCTGCCGTATGATGACAGTACGCTGAACACGAATGGGGCGCCCTATGCGATGCCATACAACCGGTGGATCGACCCGGCGGGTATGGTCGTGCGGTTTGGGGACCCTAAACTAGAGAATCACAGCCTGGATGCCGTGCTGATGCCTGACCGGCAGCTGCTGCTGGTGGAAGACCGGTATGGCATCGTGCTCTTCCGCTTGTCCGATCACCAACAGGTCGCACGGTACAGTTTTCCCGGGGACAACCGGTACAAGGAGCTCATGAGCACCTATTCCGGGATCAAAGCGATTACTTATCATGGGGCCGTTCATATTTTCTGGGGCGCCGGCCATGGCACCCGGCCGGATTCATATGTCATGGAAGCGGTCTGGGATGGCAGCACCCTTCAGATCGTTCAGGCGATCGCCTATTTGCCGCAGCCATTGCCCGTGCCCGTGCAGGGAATGACACAGGCGATGGCCTTACCGAATGAAGTGGAAGTCCGGGAAGAAGGTGGAGAACTCTATCTTTATGCCGTCCTCAACGGGACGAACCAGTTAAGCAAGCTGCGGGTACATGACCAGGCGGTCATGTGGACAACGGCCACAGGAGTCGCTCCCTACGGTCTGACGATCGCGGCGGGACATATCTTCGTCACCAACTGGGCAGGGCCGACGCCGGTAGACACGATAGGAAAGGAAACCTCCGGCGTGCCCTGGGGTGCTGCCTATACCGATCCCCGAACAGGCGCCACAGCCAGGGGCAGTGTCACAGTGATCGACCCGGCTGACGGCAAAGTGACCGGGGAGATTGCCGTGGGTCTGCATCCTAATGCGATCATCCATAATCCCGGCGGCCAATTTGTCTATGTAGCCAATGGCAACAGCGATTACATTTCCGTCATTCGTACGTCGACCCTACAGGTTATCGATACCATTCCTGTGTCACCCTTCGACAAGAGCGATCATTATGCGGGCAGTTCACCGGATGCCCTGGCGATCGACAGCACGGGGACTCAATTATATGTTGCCAATGGACTGAATAATGCCGTGGCCGTCATCGGGCTGCCGGCAGAACGGGGGAACGGCGAGGCGGACGTGAATAGTCCGGGTGGAACCGGTGCGAGCGGAGCCGCTACAGGTGATGTGCATGCCGTCGTCCTTGGCTTTATCCCGACGGAAGCGTATCCTTCCGGCATTGTGCGTGACGGGTCGATGCTGTATGTCACTAACCTGGAGGCCATCGGATCGCGGGTCCGGCAGAAAGGCGCCTATAATTCACATTGGGAGGAGGCTTCGGTAAGCTGGATCCCTTTGCCGGACAGAGCTCAGCTGCAGCAGTACACCGCGAAAGTACGGGAACTTAACCTGGCCTTCCGGGAGGCAGTGTCCCGGCAATTACCGAGGACCGGAACCACCGCAAAGCCGGTACCCGAACGTATCGGTGAACCATCCGTATTCCGGCACGTGATCTATATCATTAAGGAAAACAGAACCTATGACCAGGTGCTGGGAGATATGCATGAAGGCAGAGGTGATTCCTCCCTGTGTGTGTTCGGGGATAGTGTGACGCCGAACGAACATCAGTTATCGAGGGATTTCAGTCTGCTGGACAATTACTATGTATCGGGGAAATCTTCAGCCGAAGGTCATCAGTGGGCAGATGCTGCGATGGTGACTGATTACGTGGAGCGGATGGTCAGGGCCTGGTTCCGCAGCTATCCGCATGCGCAATACGATGCCATGGTGTATGATAAGGAAGGATTTATCTGGAATGATGCCCTGGACCATGGAAAGACGGTCCGGATCTACGGCGAAGCCTGCACGACCAATGTAGCCAAGGATATGGACTGGGCTAAAATCTATCATCTCTTCCTGGATCACCAGCCGTTCGACGCAGGCAATGTCACAACGATATCGCGTGTCAGGCCGATATTGTCTGCATCGTTTCCTGGCTATGACGATCCCCGGATCACTGATCAGTTGAGGGCGGATGCCTTCATCCGCGAGCTTAAGGAATATGAGGCCCGTCCCGGCGACGAATGGCCGCAGCTGATGGTAATGTCGCTGCCGGACGACCATACAACGGGGATGAGCCCGGGCTTCCCCACCCCACGGGCCATGGTGGCCGACAATGACCTGGCGCTGGGGCGGATCATTGAAGCAGTTACACATAGCCGGTTCTGGGATAGCACCGCCATATTCGTGACGGAAGATGATTCTCAGTCCGGTTGGGATCATATCTCCGCCTACCGAACAACAGGATTCGTCATCAGCCCTTATTCCCGGCTACAAAAGACGATCTCTACCGATTATAACCAGACCTCTCTGCTCCGCACCATCGAACAGATCCTGGGTATTCCTCCGATGAATGCCATGGATGCCACTGCCCTGCCGATGTTCGACTGCTTCACCGGCAGCCCGGATACATCAGCATATACGGCAATCCCCAATCGTATTCAGCTGGATGAGATGAACCATTCTCTATCGGAATTAAGAGGACGTTCGCGCCATTATGCCAGGATGTCCCTCGACAATAAGGTAGATGAGATCGATGAGGCAGATGACGATGTATTCAACCGCATACTCTGGTACGCGACCAAGGGGGCTGTGAAATATCCTTCTCCACCCCGAGATCGCCGGTATACCTTATCCGGGCAGGGAGAATAGATTACTCCTCGCCTTCTTCGAACTCGGTATATTCCTCCTCCGTGTTCTGCTGGTAAAGCGCTTCGAATTGTGCGGCTGTCTCTTCGTCCAGTTCTTCTATGAGCTTGTAGATGGTATCGTCCTGGTGTTTGAAAAAGTCTTCCGTCTGAGGCAGGTAGCTTCTCAGCAATACTGTCTCTTTCGTCTGAAGAATGACGGAAACGAGTTCGATATCAGACTCGTCGTCGACCTGGATAAGATAGTACGTACTGGGCTTTAATTCTCCGAAACTGGCCATAGTGATTTGATTTAGTCTGTAAATGTCCATCATCTAATATTACCAGAGAATAAATTTATGCAAAAAAATAGGCCGCCTAATATGGGAAAGTAGACGGCCTATTTTTCAAAAATGTCCGACAAGCTTTGCTTGCCGGGGAGGCCGCCTTCACAGACGGCCTCTTTGACGAAAGTAGGGTGGAATTATTTTTTGACTACCGCCTTGACGGTCTTCTTAGCCGTAGTTTTTTTTGTCTTGTGCTGTCTTTTCTTACTGATCTTCAACAGATCACGGCTTATCAGCTTGCTAACTTCCTTGACACGCGTTGCCAGTTTCTTTTCCCCCAGTTCCTGCTTGTATTCAGCCAGGGCCCCTGCCAGTTTCTCCCCGATTTCCTGCCGCACCTTCTTTTTGGCCGATAGCACGGGGGCTGCTGTTTCTTGTTGACTCATACGAATAACGTTTTTTTAATAATAATTTGATAACATAAAATTAATCTTAAATACACAAACCGAATGTTAAGTTTTTTTCGGCAAAACCCGGAATCTCTTGCCCCTGCTGACATAAGGCTGTCACCGGACGGTAGTTTCTTTGAATTATCATCAAAAACTATCATTATGTCAACGATCGAACCATTACTGAAGGAACTGGAGCAGGAAGCTCAAACGACCCGTAAAATGCTGAGCCGGGTACCCACCGCCTATTTTGACTGGCAGCCGCATAAGAAGAGCATGACCGTACAGCGCCTGGCGACGCATATCGCCGAGTTGCCGGGCTGGGTCACGATGGCATTAACCACCGATGGGCTGGATTTTGCCAATAACCCCTATCAACCCGAGGAAGTCTGCAATACGGCGGAGCTGCTGGATTATTTTGAAAAATCACTGGCGGATGGCAGGGCGCATCTGCAATCGGCCAACGAGGAAACCCTCGCGGAAACGTGGACGTTGCGCAACGGGGGCGACATATTACAGGTAGCCAGCAAGGGCGAGATCATCCGGATAGCCTACTGCCAGATCGTGCATCACCGGGCGCAACTGGGCGTATTCCTCAGGCTATTGGACATCCCTATTCCGGGGAGTTATGGCCCGAGCGCTGATGAGCTGGAAAATTAGCAGGTTTCTGTGTCAGCGTCGCGGCAAAGCTGAAAATATCTTCGGCGAGCTGCTGCGGCTGTTCCATGGCCATGAAATGCCCCCCGGCAAGCGGGAGCGTCCAGCTTTGTACATTGAAGATCCGTTCGGCCAATTCACGCGGGGGTGGAACGAGGTCTTTCGGGCCGATACAGAAACCCGCAGGTGTCCCGATCTTGCCGGCGGCCATTTTCGGCGGATGCTGCATCGACTCATAATAGATGCGAAAAGCGGAACCCGCGGTCTGTGTGACCCAATAAACGGTAAGATTGGTCAGCAGTTCATCCATGGTATAGACTGCTTCCAGGTCACCTCTATGATCGGTCCAGGCATAGAATTTTTCAATGATCCAGGCTGCCAGGCCGACGGGCGAATCATTCACGGCATAGGCCAGCGTCTGCGGTTTGGTCCCTTGCAGCATACCATAGGCGCCTTCTGCATTATACCATTGCCGGCCGGTCTCCAGATAGTCCTTCTCGACCCTGGAAAGGTCCTGTAATTCTTTCCAGTTGACCAGGTTGCGGGCCGGCACGTCCGTCAGGTGGAGCCCCAGGAGCAAGTGTGGAAATCTAAGCGCCAGCTGCGCCGAGATGCTGCTGCCCCAGTCCCCGCCATGTGCGATGAATGCCGGATAGCCCAACTCTTCCTTCATTAGCCGGGCGAATAGGTCCGCGACCCGTGCGGCATTCATCCCCGGTCCTACAGGCTTGTCCGAAAATCCGTAGCCCGGGATCGAAGGGACGATGACGTCAAAACTGAGGCCGTTGGGGCCGGGTTGGGTCAATAAAGGGATGAGCTTAACAAACCGTACGAAGGAATCCGGATAGCCATGGGTCAGGAGGATCGGGATGGAGTGGGAGCCCTTTCCTTTTTCATGGATAAAATGGAGGCCAAAGCCGTCTATATCGGCGCGGAAGTGATGGAAGGTATTCAGCTGCTCTTCCTGCTCTTTCCAGTCGAAACCATGTCCCCAGTGCGTGCACAGATGTTGTAAATAGTCTTTGTTGGCGCCATACGCCCATCCGCTGCCGGCGATTTCATCGGGCCAGCGGGCTCTTCCCAGACGTTCGCGCAGGTCTTCCAGCACAAAAGGAGAGATAGCGATGGAAAAAGGTTGAATGCTCATAGGTGAACGTTTTATTTACCACAGCAAAAATCTGACCACCCGGGTTGCTGGCTCAGCCGGTCGACTCTAATGGTTTATGCGTAGTAAGGAATACGCTTCCAGGACGGAAGACCGCGTCCGGTCATTCAGGAATTCGCCGGTCAGCTGGCTGATATGGAAATTGGGGAATTGTTGCAGGTCATCAACGGAATATCCTCTTTTTTGCAGCGAGTCCCGAAAACGGGAAGGGGCGAAAACAGTGGCCGGACCATTCAACAAGGCGGCCGTGAGGCTGTCGACAGGTATTGTCCGGACAGGGACAGGGCTATAGAATTCGATGGAATAATTGACCGGGGCTTCCCGCAGGAGATATAGAGTGGAAATGCCGGGGGTGCGGCCAATCCACCGGCCGGCCTGGGTGCCGGCCTGGTAACGGAGAATAGCAGGATAAAGCCCGAAGTTGACGAAGGCAAATACCAGCATGGCCAGCCAGAAACTACGGGTAAAAGGTATGGGTAGTTCTCTTCCCCGGAAAAGCAGGAAGGGCAGCAGGGAAAGTATCGCCAGCCCGGCCAGGATCACCGGCCGGCCTGAAAGATGCAGGAACCAGCAAAGCGCCAGCAGCAGCACCGGCAGGATGACATTGATGATCCCCTGAACGATACGGACGAATTGTTGTTCGCCTTTGCGGCGGATACCGTACAGATACCCCGCCGTCAGGATGGAGAAAAAGGGGAACAGGATATTAAGGTAATGAGGTAGCTGGAAACGGGAAAGAGAGAACAGGATAAAACTGGAGAGGGCGCTTCCCAGGCAGATCCAGTCACCGGCAACACCTGGCCGCCCCCACGAAGCACGGATACCCCGGCACTTCTGAATGACCGCCGCGTACAGCAGCACCGACCATGGCAGAAAAGCCCAGAGCAGGGTATGAAAATAAAAGAAGGGGTCACCGCTGCCCCTGATGGGGCCGGTATTGAAGAAGCGGCCAAACTGGCTGTCCCAGAAAAACCATCGGACGCCCGATACCCCCGTGTGGCCGAATACCTGCTTCTCCGGGTGGGCATCGAACTGAACGTACAGACAATAGATCTCCGGCAAGGTAAAGAGGAAGGTCAGGACGATGGCGATCCACCAGCGGATGGCCCGGAATTGGCTGAATTCCCTGCCGATGAGCCAGTCCAGGATCAGGCCGCCGGCAATGGGAAGCAGTGCGAAGGGGCCTTTGGTCATCAGCGCTGCCGCCGCGAATAGCGAGCCCGCCACGAGGTGCAGCCATAGTCGTACGGATTGCCCGGCAAGCTGCCGCGAGGCCGGAGCCCGGGATACCTTATAGAAATGATAGACCGAGCCGATGATCAGCCCGGTGAGATAAGGTTCGGCCCGGACATCGTTGTTGGAGATGACCAGGTGAGCGGCCGATACATAGATCAGCGTCGACAATTGCGCTATGGGCTTGCCGTAGACGGACAATGCCAGCCGCCAGGTATACCAGGCTCCGATGCCCCAGAATAACAGCGCCGGAAATTTATAGGCAAAGCCGTTGATGCCCAGAAAGCGAAAGCTCAGCGCGGCCATCCAGAATGGGAAATGGGGTTTATCCAGCCAGTCTTTCCCGTCTACATACAGATTGATAAAATCCCCGCTGCGGGCGATTGTTTTGGCGATAGTCGCATAAAGGGCGCCATCGGGTTCGAGGATATCGATCAGCAGGCCTCCGGCATTCACCAGTATGGCGGGGATCAGGAGCCGGACAAACCATTTTTGCAGCCAGGATTCCCACCCCGCGTTGTGTGGATCGGTCATCAAAACGGTCTGCCTCCGGTCAGATTATGCATAAACAAATATAGCCAATGGACCATTAGACATGCCCGGTTTCCGCAGATTTTTTGAAGACCCGTTCGAAGTGGATGGAGCGGACCCTTTGACGGTTCTCCCAGTAAATAAAGAGGTGGAAGGTACCCCATCCCGTTAGGAAGCCAACGGCAGACCCTACAAGGATATCGAAAGGATAGTGTTTGCCTACGTAAATCTGCGCATAGCCGACGGCCGCAGCCCAGATCCAGAGCCAATGCCATTTTTTGCCGGTCATAGCCCGGATGGAATAAAACCAGAAAGCCGCCATGCCGAAATGGTTGGCAGCATGATTGGAAGGCATGGAATACAGGCCGCCGCAATCCATGAGTCCTCTCAGCAGGGACTGCACTTCGGGATCATGACAAGGGCGCGGGCGACCGAAAAGCGGCTTGAGGAGCTGAGCGGTAACGCTGTCGGTGACGGCAAGCGTCAGCAGGGTCAGCACGATGAAAGGCCATGCCCTGGCTGATCCCTGGCGAAAAGAATAATACAGCATGAATGCATAGAGAGGAATCCAGGTAAGAGGTTCCCGCAATACCGGCATGATAACATCCAGCCATGAATGATCCGAGTCATTCTGGATGAGCACGAAGAGGGCCTTGTCGAGGTGATCCAACCAATTTATCAAGGGCATACACACTGATTTTATCTGGCTTAAAACTATACTGAATCCATCAAGATAGGGTTGCCGGGAGATTATGATATAGTTAAAACATTCATTCCCGTCGCGGAACAGTGCTGCGTATGCACTGATAATGTTAAGTTAATGTTGCAATAAACATAGGGTCATACGGGTAGGGTACCTTTGACAAACCCATTAAAATGAAATTATTCCTCCCTCTCCTGGCTGTGCTCTTAGGCCTGTTCCCAGCTGCAGCGCAGGATCATGCGAGCGAGGCGCGATTATCCTCGAATGCGCCTCGCGCAAAAACCAAGAAACTTTTCATCATTACTATCGATGGATTTCGATGGCAGGAGGTCTTTACCGGCGCAGATCCCTTGCTGGTGACCAATCCGGACTATGTCAGGGATACCGCATTGACAAGACAGTTGTATTGGGACTCTTCGGCAGAAAGCCGCCGGCGGCGATTAATGCCTTTCTTCTGGAGTACGATCGCTGAAAATGGACGTTTATACGGTAACCGGCTGTGGGGCAATAAGGTCAACGTCAAAAACTTTTATAAGATCTCCTATCCGGGATACAATGAAATCTTCACGGGCCATACGGATGCCTTCAGCAGTCCCAATTTACCCGTCGAAAATCCGCACGTCAATGTGCTGGAATATCTGAATACCAGTACCGAATACCGGGGCAAGGTCGCCGTGTTCACCTCCTGGAATGTCTTTCCTTATATACTCAATGAAGCCCGCAGCAGGCTGCCGGTTAATAGCGGCTATATGCCTTTGGCGGAGAAAGGAGATGCGGAAGCGGGCCTGATCGACAGCGTACAGGCTTCCATGCGCCCCGGCAAAACCCGGCACGACATGCTGACCTATCTTGCCGCCCGCGAATATATAGAGCAGCAGCATCCTTCAGTCCTCTACCTCGCGCTGGGAGAAACGGACGAACTGGCGCATGCTGCCCGCTATGATCTTTATTTGCAGAAAATTGCGGACATCGACCGAATGATCTCCGATCTGTGGTACCTGGTGCAGACCGACCCATTCTACAGGGACAGTACGACCTTTCTGATCACCACCGACCATGGCCGGGGCTGGAAGCCGAATAAGTGGACCACCCATGGGTTCTGGGCCTCCGGCTCGGGCGAAATCTGGATGGCCGTCCTGGGCCCCGATATCCAGCCTGCCGGGGAGTTGAGGACGCCCGGGCAGGTTTATCAGAAACAGCTGGCTGCCACCATTGCGGCTCTTTTGGGAGATCCTGCGGCACCGGGGCACCCGCCGGGACAAGCCATCGATCTGCCGGCCTATATCGGCCGGCCTGCGGCCGACAAATCTCCTATCCTGCTGGCAGGGCAGCCGGCCCCTGACCGGGTGGCGGCAGGAAAGTAGTCTCCGGTATGGGCGAATAGTTCTATTTTTGCGCAAACTTTAGTGCATGGCGTTCAATTCGTTCCTTCAGCTCTTCACTCCCAAAGACCGCGTTTTTTACTCCTTATTCGAAGAGGTGGCGGACGGTGTAGCAAGGATGGGCAAACTGATGAAAGAAGTCGTTGCAGAGCCGGATTTTGATAAGAGAGCGGCCATTACTTCCCAGGTGGAGGACCAGGAACATGTCAACGACGATCTGACGCACCGGATCTTCACCGAATTGGGCCGGAATTTCATCACCCCGTTTGACAGGGAGGATATTCATTATCTGGCCAGTGCCCTGGACGATATCTGTGATTACATTTATGCTACGACCAAGAAGATCAATTTTTACCGGGTCAATCCCAACGATACCGGTATCCAGAAAATGGCCGATCTGATCGACCAGGGGGCGACCCAGATACAGATCGCGGTGAGGGAACTGCGGAACATGCGCGACATGCGGAAGATCACCGATGCGCTTGTCAAAGTCAATAGTATTGAAAACCAGGCCGATGACATATTCGACCTCAGCATTGAACGCCTCTTCGAGATAGAGCCCGATGCCAAGGAAGTGATTAAGAAGCGGGAGATCTACCAGGTGATGGAAATCGTTACCGACAAATGTGAAGATGCCGCTAACGTTATTGAGTCCATCATCATTAAATATGCCTGAGCCCATATGAGTTTCCTGGTCATTATCATTCTCCTTGCGCTTGTCTTCGACTATATCAATGGATTCCACGATGCCGCCAACTCTATCGCCACCATCGTCTCTACAAAAGTACTGACACCCTTCCAGGCGGTGCTTTGGGCAGCCATGTTCAATTTCGCGGCTTTTTTTATTTCCCGTTATGTCGTCGGAGAATTCAGGATCGGCAACACCATTGCTGCCTCGGTGAATAAGGATTTCATCAACCTGGAAGTGATATTTTCAGGGCTGATCGCGGCTATCTGCTGGAACCTGCTGACCTGGTGGTTCGGCATTCCTTCCAGCTCGTCCCATACCCTGCTGGGAGGATTCATGGGCGCGGCGCTGGCGCATGCCGGGGCATTGAGCCGCCATGGCGTGGCCGTTATCAACTATGCCAAGGTAATCCCTACCTTTCTATTCATCTTCCTGGCTCCTTTCATTGGTATGGTAGTTGCCTTTGTGATCACCCTGATCATTTTGAATATTTGCCGCCGGGCGAACCCTTATAAGGCGGACAACTGGTTTCGCCGGCTGCAGTTGGTTTCCTCCGGTCTGCTGAGCCTGGCACATGGCGGCAATGATGCACAAAAGGTCATGGGCATCATCGGCGCGGCGATGATCTGGTATCAAAAATCCCAGGGACACGACATGAGCTTTACCCAGTTCATCGATGCCAATATGTGGGTGCCCCTGGCGAGTTTTTCGGCGATCGCGCTGGGTACGATGAGCGGGGGATGGAAGATTGTAAAAACTATGGGGACGAGGATTACCAAGGTCACTCCGTTGGAGGGTTTTAGTGCCGAGACAGCGGGAGCGCTCACGTTATTCCTCACCGAAAAGCTGGGCATTCCGGTCAGCACGACACACACCATTACAGGATCGATCATTGGGGTAGGCGCGACCAAACGACTCTCTGCAGTAAGATGGGGCGTGACGATCAATCTGCTGTGGGCCTGGGTACTGACCATTCCGGTCAGTGCGCTGCTGGCAGCTGTTGTCTATTTTATCGTTAACATGGTGAGGTAATTTATAATACAATAAAAAAAGCGATATTCGGCTATGAAAGGAATTATTCTCGCGGGTGGCTCGGGCACAAGGTTGCATCCGATCACTTATGCGATCAGTAAGCAGATTATGCCTGTCTATGACAAACCGATGATCTACTATCCGCTGTCGACCCTGATGCTGGCGGGTATTCGTGAGATCCTGATTATCTCCACTCCGCATGATCTGCCTTTATTCCGCAAGCTGTTCGGGGACGGTTCGCAACTGGGGCTTTCTTTTTCCTATGCGGAGCAGCCTTTGCCGAACGGACTTGCACAGGCCTTTGTGATCGGAGCGTCTTTCATCGGGAAAGAGCCGGCGGCCCTGGTACTGGGTGACAATATCTTTTACGGAGCCGGGCTGGGCAAGCAGTTGGAAAGGAATAACCGGCCTGACGGCGGTATCGTATACGCGTACCAGGTCAGCGATCCCGAACGGTATGGGGTCGTGGAATTCGATGCCAATAATAAAGCTATCTCCATCGAAGAGAAACCAGCTAAACCCAAGAGCAATTATGCCGTCCCGGGTCTGTATTTTTATGATAATACAGTCGTAGACATTGCTAAAGCGCTAAAACCCTCACCAAGGGGTGAATATGAGATCACCGACGTCAACAAGGAGTATTTACGGCAGGGTAAACTGACCGTATCGATCCTGGACCGCGGAACGGCATGGCTGGACACCGGGACTTTCGATTCGTTGATGCAGGCTACCCAGTTCGTACAGGTGATCGAACAGCGGCAGGGCATTAAGATTGCCTGTATAGAGGAGATCGCATACCGCAAGGGCTTCATCGATGCGGCCCAGGTAGAAAAAATAGCCCAGCCGTTGCTGAAGAGCGGATATGGGCAATATCTGATCAATCTTATTCATTCATCATAAGTCATTCAAAGCGGACCATTATGCAAAAGATCCTTGTTACCGGCGGATGTGGTTATATAGGTTCTCATACCATCGTAGACCTTATCTCCAATGGTTTTGAAGTCATCTGTGTAGATAACAACGTACGGTCTTCGCCCCGGATACTGGAGGGTGTGGAGAAGATCGTGGGAAAAAAGATCAAGAACTATAAGGTCGATCTCTGTAATTACGACGACACTTTTGCCATTTTCCAGGAAAATGAGAACATCGCAGGCATCATTCATTTTGCTGCTTTCAAGGCGGTGGGCGAGTCCGTGGAACAGCCCCTGATGTATTTCGAGAACAATCTGCTGTCGCTGATCAATCTGCTGAAGTGCGTGCAGGAATTCGAAATCCCCCATTTTGTATTCTCTTCTTCTTGTACGGTATACGGCAACCCCGATGAGATCCCGGTGACCGAACTGACGCCGCCCAAGCCGGCCGAATCCCCTTACGGGTATACCAAACAGATGGGCGAGCAGATCATCAACGAATTTTCCAAGGCTACGACGAAAACCAAATCCATTCTGTTGCGATATTTCAATCCCGTGGGAGCCCACCCCAGCATACTCATCGGGGAGATGCCTATCGGCCGGCCGGCTAACCTGGTCCCGGTGATCACACAGACCGCCATTGGCAAATTACCCATGGTGACGGTCTATGGAGACGATTATCCAACCCGCGACGGCTCTTGCATCCGGGATTTCATTCATGTATGCGATATTGCTCACGCGCATACGCTGGCCATACAATACATGCTCGATAAAAAGATCGTTAAGAATGCGGAGGTGTATAACCTGGGCACCGGCAATGGCGTTACGGTACTGGAGGCAATCAGGGCTTTTGAAAAGGTCAGCGGCGTACAACTGAATTACCAGATCGGGCCCC
>PMUF01000348.1 GCA_003167015.1 Chitinophagaceae bacterium
AGCTCCGACGAAGTTCAGAGCGAAGCGAAGTTCACGAGCGAAGCGTATGGACAGCTATAACCGTCAACAGGAATTCGTCAACGGTCTTATCAGCGGCGCCGGAGTGCTGTTCGGCATCGCCGGCCTCCCCGTGCTGACAGGGATGGCCACGGCTCATCATCATCCGGCGGCCATCATCGGGTCCGGCGTTTACGGATTCTGCTTTCTGCTGTTGTTTTCCGTCTCGACCATTTACCATATCACATCGGAACCGGCGGAAAAACGGTTATTCAAGAAGCTCGATCATATCAGCATCTATTTCCTGATAGCGGGTACCTATACCCCCTTCCTGCTGGTGTATGTCAACAACTCTTTTGGCTTGACACTGTTGGTCGTCTTATGGGGTTTGACGATCGCAGGTACACTGTTCAAAGTATCGTATACCGGGAAATATGAAGTGCTGTCCACGGTCATTTACCTGGCTATGGGGCTGATCATGGTGGTGGGAGGCCGGAAATTCTTTGACCAGTTGCCCGGGCCGGTGCTGATCTTTATCATCATTGGGGGGACGCTGTACTGTACCGGCGTATTCTTTTATCTCTGGGACAAATATAGGTATACGCATGCGGTATGGCATGTATTCGTGCTGGCAGCTGCCATCTCACATTATGTGGCGGTGTTGCTGACGGTGATGTGAAGCCGTTCCGGTCTCCGAAGCAGGGTCCTCAATAATCATATTGCCGCCGGAACATATTGATCCGGATGCCGGCCGTCAGCACGGTGGAACTGGAACTCTGATACGTATTGGTAGGATCGTGGACAGAATACTTCCGATACGTGGCGGACAGGTCGATGAAGAGGTTTTCCCTTGCCTGGTATGACAAGAGTCCTGAGATATTGGCGCATTTGGCGGGGATGCCCGACCCGATATGGAAGCCATAGTCGCGGGGCCGGGTATTGTAATTTTCGAAGATATTGCCGCCGAAGTTGATGCCGGCAGAGTCCAATCCCTGTTTGTAAATAATGATCTTGCCTTCCAGCAGCCATCTGTAGGCGGGCTGATAACGGGCGATGGCGATGAGCTCTTCAAAATTGGCGCCCAGGGGGTGTGCCAGCGGCTGGTTGTAATGGCTGTAATTGTCGATGCTATCGTCATGCTGATAGGTATAGGGACGGACAATATTGGTTTCCAGCTGCAGATCGAGGTTCTTGACAGTGAAGGCATTGATGTACTTGACGCCCAGCTGAAGCCCCTGTTTATTGGCCCAGTAGCCTTGCGAGTAATGCAGGATCTGGTGCAAAATGAATTCGTCGATCAGCAATTGCCCGTATAGCTGTACGGTATGGCCGATATTGGTTTTGAAGTCCAGACCGGCCGTTGTTTTGTCGGGGCTGCCATTCTGCTGCTGAGCGGAGACGAGGAAAGCCACGGGATTGAGATAAGACAGGTCATAGCCGGTTGAGCGGGTGAAGATGACATTTTCGAATACCCCGACCGTCAGCCAGGGAAAAGCGTTGATGCTCAGGTGATGAAAAACGGCAAATTTCTGCGGATACAGGTAATTCGAATCGTTGACCAGGTGCTGGCCGACCAACTGCGCATACATGACCTGGTAGTTCAGCTTCCAGATGCGGGTATTGATCTTACCGAAAAGATAGGGGGCGGCATAATCACTGAGGAAGAGGCTGCGGTAGCCATCGCCGATGAAATTCTTGTCATAGCCGGCCTGGACGTCGAAATATTTCCAGACGTTGAAATAGATGGAGGCCCTGTTATCGTAATAATCGTAACCATTCGTCCCAAAGGACTGCCAATAACCGGCTCCGGGGACAGCCTTGAATTGGACCGCCCGCTGCTGGAACCAGGTCGGGCCCCTTTCCTGGTTGTCCGTGATATAGGCCGAGAAGCCTAATTTGCCGGCGATCATTCCGCGCAAGGTGAGGCCCTTTGAATTCAGGTAAACCCTTTCATTATTACCGCTTTCTTTGGATTGGTTTTCCTCAATGACCGGATCGACAGCCAGGAAGAAGTCGTTGTCGGTGACCTTGTAGAAGTTCGCTTTTTCAGTATAGAAAGTTTTCAGCCAGGGGGTTTTGCTGGCAAAGGTATCCTGGCTGCCGGTGGTCCATTCGATATTGTTCATCCGGAGGGAATAGAGCATGGCCAGGTCTGTGGTGGAAAGCCGGTAGCGGGGATCGTCGGGGTGTGCCTTGTGCAGGGAGTCCGTCATCTCCGCGATACGGACGGCGATTTTCCGGCTGATGGGCTTGTCCGAGCTGAAATTCAGGCTGGGGTTGGATTGCTGCATGATCTGCAGCCTGTCCAGGAAATGATCGTATTGGCTGCCCTGGGGAAGAAAGCTGGATTGGGCCAGGATGGCCACTGGCGCTATAAGAGCTATGCCTAAAATTATTATGTTCCGTCTTACAAGGGTTTTGATAAATTGCATCATAAAGCATTCAATTAAGGGGACAATCTATTTTCTCTATGCGTAATTACTTGATCAAGAACGTTTCAATGGTAAACGAAGGTAGGATTAGTACAGCAGATTTGCTACTCAAAAACGGCCGGATCGAAAAAATCGGAATGGGTCTTCAACCTTCGTTCGCTATTACGGAGATCAACGGGGAAGGGTTGCATTTATTGCCCGGGGTCATTGACGAGCAGGTGCATTTCCGGGAGCCCGGATTGACGCATAAGGCCACCATTTATACAGAGGCAAAAGCGGCGGTAGCCGGTGGCGTTACCTCTTTTATGGAAATGCCGAATACCATCCCGCCGGCCTTTACCCAGGACCTGCTGGAGCAGAAGTATGCCATCGGGGCCAGCCATTCGCTGGCGAACTATTCTTTTTACATGGGGACGTCGAATGATAATGCTGACGAGGCATTGCGGACTAACGATAAAAAGAGGGATGTCTGCGGCATCAAAATCTTTATGGGTTCATCTACCGGGAATCTCCTGGTAGATAATTATCTCACTTTGGACCGGTTGTTCAGGGAAAGCGAGGTGCTGATCGCCACACACTGCGAAGACGAGAAGATCATCCGGCAAAATCTGGAAAGGCTGAGACAGGAGGGGCGTGAGCTGGTTGCCGCCGACCACCCGCTGATCCGGGATGCGGAGGCCTGTTTTGAATCGTCCCTGACAGCGATCCAATTTGCGCAGAAGTACAATAGCCGGCTGCATGTCTTTCATCTGTCGACGGAAAAGGAGATGCAGCTTTTTAGCAACCTGCTGCCTTTGGCGGACAAGCGGATTACGGCGGAAGTTTGTGTACATCACCTGCATTTCACTTCGGATGACTATGAGCGGCTGGGCAACCGGATCAAGTGTAATCCTGCCATCAAGGCGCCTCATAACCGGGAGGCTCTGTGGAAGGCGCTGCTGGATG
>PMUF01000408.1 GCA_003167015.1 Chitinophagaceae bacterium
CGCCCCGGAAAGAAGATATCCACATCGATCCTCCACCCGCCGCACCGGGATACTCTCGCCCCTGACCGACCCGCACATAGTCCGCAAACATCTTTCATACCAACCCTTTTACGATAAGACCCACAACAATAGCGGTACCAATGCTCACCAGCGTTCCGATCACCAGGTACTCCGTCTTCACTTCCTGACGATCCTTTTCATTGAATCGGATAATTCCCTTGGCCGTGACCAGCAGCCCTATCGCCGAATATTGATTTTGCAGTACCAGGATAAGGACAATGATCCGCTCCGCAATTCCAATCCACTTACCGGCATGAGCAAGACTATTGTCCGCATCATCGATTTTTTTACTCCACTGGCCCGTCAATTGTCCGATCAGGATACCAGCCGGGCTGGTCACAAATACAAAGGCTGCCAGCACCACCCAGTTATGCAGGTCCCCGTTCCATCGGTTCAGCAAACTCCGGACAAGGGGCAGATCCTGAAAGCTGATACCCCAGCATACCGCTATAACAGCCAGATGCAACAACTGGTCGATCAGGAAATAACTGACCTTTCCCGGCCGGTAGGATTTCCATCCGTCAATCAAAATATGAGTGACCAGAATGATGGATACAGCCGGCCAATAGGCCCAGCCGATGAAGATACCCGCGACGACAGCCGTCACCAGACCATGCAGGTATAGCTTGCCGGAACCGAAATGCTTTTCGTTGCGGTCCGCAACCCAGCTGGCCGGCTGCAATACAAAATCGGTCAGCAGATGAGCCAGCACTAATTTAGTGAGCCATACAGCCTCTGTGATCATTGGAATTGTTTGATAAGGTTTTCAAATTGTTGCAGGATCCTTTCTATCTCGGACCATCTGCCGGCAGTAACCAGCTGCGACACCGTGCTCTTCGATTTGCCGAGCTTCACGACGACTTCCTGCTGCGTCGCCCCCCCCAGCAGCCAGACAATAGCCGCCGCCTGCTTGGCAGTCATTCCGCGATAGATAGCATCGAGATAATCAGCCATGACCTGTAACCCGATATCCGCTATCGGCCGATCGCAGACAATCGATAGCCGCCGCTCGGTATGCTGAATGTCATCCAACCCCCGTCCTGATAAAAGAAAAGCCTCACCCCTGGCCGTACCGGGCGTCTTTACCGGAAGGACTACCGGGCCGATACCAATACTGATCCTGACATCGGTTAAGGCAGGTTCTTCTTCTGTCTCATTCAGCCCGATCGCCAATGACCGGGCTAATAAAGCTACCCGCAGCGATCCGACCGGATCTCGCATATAGATCTGAAAACTGTCGCCCCGGTAAAATTCAGTGATATAATTGGCAAATGTCTTTTTCAGCCTTTCTAACAGGATGAACTCCACCATGGGTGGCAATTGAGTAGAATTGACTATATCGCCTGTGAGAACAGCGTGAAGGGGGTGTTTTACCATATTTGCCCCAAGTTCGTACAACTATACGAACTTTCCAAATTTCCGTACCTTTATACGAACTCCAATAAATTCCGTACATTCATACGAACTCCCACAAATTCCGTACATTCATACGAACTTTACAAATTTCCGTACCTTTTACCGAACTAATAAGCGCTCCCATCCTGCACCTTTACCTTCTTTTTAGCGGCTTTCTTCTCGAAATCAAGTACTTCTTTCGGCTTGTTCGCCGCTTGGGTGGAATCGGATGCCGACCGCTGGCTCGTCTGGGTTTTCTCCAGCTTACCCAACGTATAAACCTGCGTTCTGTCGATCATCCCCGTCATCGGATCATAAAATTTCCACTCCCCATCCCGCAGGGCCACCCCTTCATTTTTCACAACAACTTTCTTGTAATGATCCAAATGGTCTATATCCTCGATCTCCAGCGTGTCATATGCCTTTTCAGGGTTCAGGGCCCGCCAGCTCTCCTCCCTCAATAAAGTACCGTTCATGCCGAAATACTGGCAGATACTGTCTTTCATGCCCCACTTATAGTATTCCATGCCGATAAGGTCGCCTTGCAGGCTATATAGCCGCCAGGTGCCTACCTTAAGGCTATCCCTATACACCCCTTCTTCCTCAAACCCCGGCTCGCCCCTGACATCATCATAATGATTGACCCACCGCCCCTGCCGCCTGTTACTCTTGTCCACACAGTTTAAGGTGTCCCCCTTGGGGCCAATGACATAATCCTTCCATTGGGAATAACCACGTAGGCTGATGAGTTGCACGGTAGCAAAAAGGAAAAAAAATACAATCCGGCGCATGTCATATGGTAACGAAAATCATTCCAATTTATTGAGCCCGAATGCCCATTCCCCGTAGCCGCCCGACAACCCCGCCTCGCCCCGCAACCCATCCCGGAGCTCTCTCGTGTCCCATCCCGCACCCTATGTAGGCTGGGAATCCTATATTTGCATATCCAATTGATTGACATGAAAATATACCTCGGATTCGTCCTTTTAACGCTGTGCACTGCTACCCTGGCGCAGCAACCAGCAACGCCGGCACAACAACCGGCCACGTCAGCCAAACCCCTTGCCGTACCCACAACGGTCCGCCAGATAAAAGAGGCCCTGGAAGAGTCACCCAACCCTATCCTGTACACCAAACAGATCCTGAAAAAGAGGTTTAAGATCGACACCATCACCGTCAACCAGACCCGCCACTTCGATGGCCTGGCCGATAGCCTGGCATACAACGGGACAGAAAAAAAGGTATACGGCCCCTATGGTCCAAAGGGGGAACAATTTCTGGTGCAGCTGCTCAGTAAAGCGCCCAATCAGTTCTATCATATCAGCCAGATCTTTATCGACACATCGGTCTTCCGCTTCCGGATCGCCGATTCCATCGGCAACCTGATCCTGAAAAAGCTGAAAGACGGCACAGCGACTTTCGAACAACTGGCAAAGACCTATTCCATCAGCGGCGAAGTCAACGCCAACGGTGACCTGGGCTGGATAGCCCGCGGTGCCCTATATCCCGTTATAGAACATGAGGTCCTTGCACATAAGAAGGGAGAAGTTTTCAAACTTTGGAGCCGTGCCGGCCTGAACATTATTCGTAAAGATGACGACCCGAAGCAGGATACGGGTTTCGCCCTTATGATGCAGGTGTTCCTGTAAAGAACTGTACCGCCAGCTCATACCCTTTCAGCCCCAATCCTACTATCGATCCCCTGGCCTTCGCTGAGACATGCGAGATCCTACGGAATTCCTCCCGCGCATGCACATTACTGATATGCACTTCTATCACCGGCGCCTTGATGGCGGCAATGGCATCCCCGATAGCCACGGACGTATGCGTATAACCGCCGGGGTTCATGATGATCCCGTCGCAGGACACGCCTGCCCGCTGCAGCTCGTTGATCAGCTCTCCCTCTACATTACTTTGGAAGTAGCTGAACGTTATCGCCGGATATTTTCTTTGCAACCCGTCAAAGTACTGTTCGAAAGTCTGACTGCCGTAGACATCCGGCTCCCGGGTGCCCAGCAGGTTCAGATTAGGACCGTTGATAATGACAATGTGCATAAGACTCCAATTAATGATGTTGCTTGATCAGGGCAATGAATTCATCGAAAAGGTATCGGCTGTCGTGCGGCCCGGGAGTCGCCTCGGGATGGTATTGTACGGAAAAAGCCGGACGATCCCGCAGTCGTATGCCTTCGATAGATTCGTCATTCAGATTAACATGAGTAATCTCAATATTTTCCGCCTTCCTGACGGCCTTGGGGTCTACCCCAAAGCCATGGTTCTGTGTAGTAATTTCACACCGGCCCGTGATCAGGTTCTTCACCGGGTGGTTCAGCCCCCGGTGACCGTGATGCATTTTAAACGTGGGGATATCATTGGCCAGCGCCAGCAGCTGGTGGCCCAGGCAGATGCCAAACAAAGGCTTCTTCTCCTTGAGGATCTCTTTTACCGTGGGAATGGCATAATCCATGGGCGCGGGGTCCCCGGGTCCATTGGAAAGGAAATAGCCGCTGGGCTGAAATTCCCTGAGGCGGGACAAAGGCGTTTTGGCCGGGAACACCTTCACATACGCCCCGCGTTCCACCATGCATTGCAAAATATGCTGCTTGACACCGTAATCCAGCACGGCTACCCTGACCGGTGAGGCAGGATCACCCAGTTCGTATTCCTTGTCTGTGCTGACGGCCGAGGCCAGCTCCAGTCCATCCATGGATGGAGTGGTCGCCAGGACAGCTTTTAACGCTGCTATATCGGTGATCTCGGATGAAATGATACAGTTCATGGCACCCTTTACCCGCACATGCGCTACCAGCGACCGGGTATCCACCTCTTCGATGCAGACGATATTATTGGCCCGCATATACTCGTCCAGACTGCCTTTGGCCTGTATCCTCGAAAACTGCTCCTCGAGATTACGCCCGATCAACCCCCGGATCTTGACACCGGAGGACTCTACATCAGTATCCTTCACACCGTAGTTGCCGATATGGACGCTGTTCATGATCAACACCTGCCCATAATAGCTCGGATCGGTAAAGACCTCCTGGTAGCCTGTCATACCCGTATTAAAGCATATTTCGCCCGAAGTAGTGCCTCTCTTGCCAAATGCTTTACCATAATGGACCGTGCCGTCTTCGAGCAACAGGACAGCCTGAGTGGGAGAAATTGAGTGGGACATGAAGAATGGAAAATTTTGCAAAAGTACTTATTTCCTAACTAAAAAAGGCAAGACTTTTAAAAGTCTTGC
>PMUF01000567.1 GCA_003167015.1 Chitinophagaceae bacterium
ATAGCCCATCGATGTAAACAATACTATATTGTATTATGATATCTTCACTCAAAACCCGGATCGCCCTGCTCATATGTGGCCAGGCCCTCCTATGCTGGTTAGACGTCTACCTCATCTCCAAAATTTCGTGGATCGGCAAATTGGGCATCGCCACCGTTCACAAGGAATACAGACTTCTGCGCTCCGACTGGAAGACTTTTCTCCTCCTGTTCAGCCTTCAGATCGTCCTGATCGCCAGCTTGACCGTCGTCCGGACCAAATGCCCTCGCAGGATAGCGACCCTTGTCACCTCCATGCTGCTCACCCTCGGCGCCGTAGGCTTGTTCCTGACCTTCCGGGATTTTATCTATACCTACACCCACCGCCTGCTGAAAGAAAGATTTCACCTCGGGTTCTATCTCTTCTGGATAGGCTGGATAGGGACATGCATATTCTACCTGGCGATTAAAGATAAAAAAGATCCGGCCTTATTCCCGCTGGACCCCAATACCCCAACTCTCCCGGAATCAACCATTTAAATACTTGAAGCCATCGTCTATCGTAATTTTACTTCGTAGAACCCCCTATGACATCCCGGTGAAGGACCCTATCTTTGCGCATTGATTATAGTCTTCCGCAAATGAAAAACCCTTTTACCCGTACCCACGGAAAGACTATAATGACACCCAATATTCCTATGGCAAACACCTACAAATAATCCAAACCTGGGGCCGGCATTGTTTTACCAAAAAATTAAAACGATGTTGAAGTCATCAGTACCTATGTATGTTTGCAGTATCGCCTGTTTCATTGGCGCGCCGCCGACGGCTAATCCTGGTCCGCCATCACCCGCGTCCCATACGCGCACTGTTACATCCAAAAGACATCATGTCTCTTTGTCATTGCCCGATAAAAAAGGCATGAAGTTCGTCCCCGTATATATAAAGAATAATGACGAATGTTTGCTGACCGTCAAACGGCGCAGCGAAGGCCCTTTCATGATCATCGATTCCGTTCTTAATCACTATGGCCTTCCATTGGAGTTGAAATACCTGGCCGTGATCGAATCCGAGCTTAAGCCGTCGGCCGTTTCCCGCGTCGGCGCCAAAGGCCCGTGGCAGCTCATGCCTTCCACCGCTCACGAGCTCGGACTCAAAGTCAGTCACCGGTCAGACGAGCGTACCAACTATTACATGAGCACAAGGGCCGCAGCCAAATACCTGAGGGACCTCCACCGGGAATTCGGCGACTGGCTGCTCGTACTGGCTGCCTATAATGGCGGACCCGCGCCGGTCTATCGGGCTATTCGTAAGGCCCACAGCAGAAATTTCTGGGTCCTCGAAAAATACCTCCCCGCGGAATCGAGGATGCATGTAAAAAAATTCATCGCCACCGCTTACTATTTCGAGAATGCGGATAAGACGACCCCGGTCCCCAAAATAGAGACCGCAGTCGCCAGGGTCAGCCCTACCTATACCACCGACAGGCCCGTATCGGCGCAGGAATCGGCAGACGAAAAATTTGCCCGGCTCATGAAGGAATCTGCCCAATCATTAAAGGCATCCAATGATCTACTGGGGCTCAATCCGGGCGACCCAGCCGCCGCCGCCATGCAGTTTAATTAACAGTTTGTCGCCGGGGCTCACCTTGATGACTTCCCGCGTATAGTCCGTGGCATCCCGGTCTGCATTCAGGCCATCCTTGAATATTTCTGCCTGGTATGTTCCCGCGGGCAGGAACCCGCAGTCCAGCGTCAGTTCCCGGGGGCTCCAGTTCGTCATCGCCCCCACATACCAGGTGCTGCCCTTCCTCCGGGCCAGCGCCACATATTCCCCTACCTTTCCGTCCAACGGCACTGTCTCGTCGAAGGTAGTAGGCACCTTGGTGATAAAATCAGTGCATTCCTGTTCTTTCGTGTAGACAGTAGGGTTATCCGACAGCATTTGCAATGGCGCCTCGAAAATGATATACTCGGCCAGCTGCATGCAACGGGTCCCCTTGCTCATGGGGTTGGCACTAATAGGGCGATAGGCATCCTGCGTCGCATTGCGCATCGCCCCCGGCGTATAATCCATCGGCCCTGCCATCATCCGGATAAAAGGAATGGTGACGACATAACGCGGCTGGTCCTCATTGGCCCACTTGAAATTTTCCAATCCTTTGACCCCTTCATATCCCATCACGTTGGGATAGGTCCGTTGCAAACCTGCCGGCTTGGACGTCCCGTGATAATCCACCATCAGCTTGTATTGTGCTGCCAGCTTCGCAATCGCATAATTGGACGCAATCACCACCTGGTCATCCCGGTCGAAGAAATCTATCTTGAAACCCTTGATGCCCAGGGCGGCAAAATACGGGAATGCCGTATCCATCTGCTGCGAAATGGTATGCCACGTGGCCCACAGGATCACGCCGATACCTTTCTGTTTTCCATAATCGACGATCGCCGGAAGGTCAATCCCATTCTTCGCCTTGAAAAGGTCCTGATCGTCCGACCATCCCTCATCCATGACGATATAGCTGAGATGATTGGCGGCGGCAAAATCGATGTAATACTTGTATGTCGGCGTATTGATGCCCGCCTTGAAATTGACATGGGAGACATTCCAGTTATTCCACCAGTCCCAGGCTACCTGGCCCGGTTTGATCCAGCTGACATCTGTCACCCTTGGAGGTGAAGCCAATTTTTGAACGATATCCTGGTTGAGTAAATCTTTATCTTGTTCACTGATCACGATCGCCCGCCAGGGAAAATTGCGTGTGCCGGTCGTTTGTGCAATATAATCGGCCCTTTTGCTGGGGATATAGTTGATACCCTTCAATTCCGCTTCCAAAGGATAAGGCGCATAGACCCCCTTGAAGCCTTTTTGGGTCTCGTTCAGGTTAAGGTACATGCCCGGATAGTCTTCCAGATCGGCCTCGACGATCGCCACTTTTTTACCCTGGCCGATGTCCACCAGTATCGGAAGGAAGGCCAGCGAATCCGTCGGAAACTGCGACAGGTTGATCTCATGGTACAAGGCTTCAAAAGAAGAATTGAAAATTTTTCCGATCCGGTAATCCCACTGGATCGGGATAAAAGCCTTGTCGTCCGCGACAAAATTAAAGTTCGCCTCTTCATTCTTAATGATAAGGGCCCCCTTTTTCCTCGTGACGAACCGATACGCCACCGCATCGTTATACACCCGGACAATCACACTGTAGTCACCCTTACAGTTCAACGTCAGCTGGGTATACCGGTCTTCGATGACCGCCTTATTATAATTGATGGGGGTAATGGTTGAATTCACCTTTTCCACCGGCGCCGAAACGACTTTTACATTTTCACCCAGTACCTCCCCGTCGCCCAGTTGCAGCGAAATCGCCGAAGGGGCGATCACTGCCTGACCCTTGTGTTCCACAGCCCAGCGCAACTGTTGGCCGGCTTCAATATGTACCTTGATTGACCCATCGGGGGATTGGATATCGAAATCCTTAGGGGCGCCGGCATAAGAGATCGCTACACGCAGCGAACAGGCGAGCAATAGTAGATATTTTCTCATGTTCCAAATATAAGCTTTATCTGCCCCGCTCCTTCATCCCCTGCCCCGCGCCATTCCCCCGCTCGTCCCGAATTCTCCGCTGATTCCCCCACCCAGCCCCTGCTTTTTTCTTACCACAGGCTGTGACGATGCCGTTGTCGCTGGGTCTCTTCCTGCGCCGGTTGCTCCTGGCGAAGCTTTTGCCGGTCCAGGACCTTTTGTATGACGCGATGGTCGTAGTACTCGCCTAATTCTTCTCCACTGAAGATGCATTTACTCCTGAAGTCAATATACGTTACCGATGAGCAGGTGCCGTTCTTTTCGTACCGGGGGATCATACAAATTCTTTCCATCCGTAAATCTTCGATCACTTGCTCCAGGTTGTCCGGTGTTGGGTTCAGTTCCCATGCGAGAGTAGCGCGCACCTTCTGATAGTGTTGTTGTTTCAGCTCATTGTTGAGTTTGAATTGCCTTTCGAGGCGGGGCAGCGTAGGCTTGCAATCGAAGAAACTGGCTCTGAGCGGGCGGCCGATATATTTTCCATTTTCGTCCAGCACCCGGTATAAGAGGCCGCGATGCTGGTATAATTGGGTATTCTCCTTGCCACGGTAGGCCTCGACGTTGTATAGGCGGAGGATGGCATTCAGGTTCTCCAGCGAAGTGTATTTATACTCCCTGGTGACGAATTCGAGGACCGCGGAGATCGAGCTGGCGGTAGATTTTTGGCCGTAAACGACTTTTTGGACGCCGTCTACCTGCTGCTTTTGTTGCCGAAGCCATTGCTTACTTTCAGCGGTGACGAGACGGAATTCGGCCTCCAGACGTTGCCTGGCCTTCTCGGACTGGTTGCGCCCCATGTTGTATAGTACGATCGGGCTACCGTCCTTTTGTACATGAGTGGTGACGATGTGGCAATGGGGATGGCCCGCGTCGAGGTGCCGATAGACCAGGTAGGGTTGCCGTTCGAAGCCGATCTCTTTCATGTAGATCCTGGCGATTTCCTTCATCCGATCATTGGATAACTGGTCCGAGGGATCGAAATTGAGGGTAATATGCAGATTGGTGGTGACCCGGTCGTTCAATTGCATCCGTCTTTGAAAGCGGCGTAGTTTGTCCTCCACGGTAAGATCGGGAAGCTGCCGCAGGTAATTGGCTGCGTAGAGACATTCGGCCTTTTGCTGTGTGACCTTTTGTTCGTTGTACATCAACGATTTGGCGATATTGTGACAGGGCTCTATTTTTGGTCGCATTGGTCGGCTAGATTTTTGACGTGGGTCCTGATTTCTTCCGCGGTCCGGGCAAAGGAATGGGCACAGTCGATCAATGCCGGCAGCAGCGGCTTCAGGTCTGAAAATTCTTCGGGTGACAAGGACTTTTCTACCAACAGATTGAAATTGTCACCGAAGGTCTCCAGTTGGGCAAGGACACGGACCATCGTTTCTTCGAATTCATCGAAGGACTGGTTGCGGTAGAATATCCTGACCGGCTTTTCCAGCAATACTTTTCTGGCGTATTCGCTGACACTGCGGCAAGTGGAATTCGAAGCAAGTTTGTGCAGCTTTTCCCATTCCTTTTCGTCGAGGCGGATGTTGAGGCGGTTGAGCCTTGCCGTTATAGGCTGAACAGACTGTTTCATAAAACAAGGTTTGATAGTTATATAAAAGTATCAAGACATTTTTTATGTCACAGCATTAAAAATGTTAACGAATGGCCAAAGAATATTACGATGTCAGTCATAAGACTTATTCTTTAATGACCGGTCATCCGAACAATAAACAAGTTGATGTAAGTATCCTAAACGGTAATTTTCGTGGAATTACGCGCGCGGTTGCGCTGAATCGTCCGGATGTTATTGTCCGCCCAGGACACCATGTCCCTGATCAGCGGCAACAGGCTTTCACCCAGGGCGGTCAGGCGGTATTCCACTTTGGGCGGGATCTCGGCATACATTTTCCGGGAGATCAATCCATCCGCCTCGAGGTTGCGAACCGTAGTTGTCAGCATCTTTTGCGAGATGTCCCCGATGGCCTGGCTCAATTGGTTGAAGCGCATCACTTCGTTTTCGCCAAGTTGGAGAATGATCAATGTGGACCACTTGTCACCGATCCGGTCCAGCACCTGCCGGACGGGGCAGTTTTTCGAATCGTAGACTATTTTCAACTTATTTTGCATGTTATCGTATTGACTATCAGTAATAGTTTCTTCGGCGTAACCGGGTTACCCGAATGTGCCTTCTTGGTTAAATTAGGCGGACCCGATACCTTTGACTCTCCAAAAGTAACTTAATTACCAAAAACAAAAATATGAAAATTGCATTGATCGGAGCTACAGGTTTTGTAGGCACAGCCCTTTTGAAAGAACTGACCGACCGCGGGCATGAGGTGACGGCGATATCGCGTCATCCGGAAAACATCAAATTGAAGAGCCCTTTGATCCACCCGGTAAAGGGGGATGTGCTGGATGCACAGCAGGTGGCCAAACTGGTCAAGGGACATGACGCAGTCATCAGCGCCTATAATCCGGGCTGGACGAATCCGCGGATCGGAGAAGAAATTATAGAAGGGTCGCGGGCGATCGAGGCGGGGGTGAAGCAATCAGGGGTAAAAAGATTCATCGTGATCGGCGGGGCGGGCAGCCTGGAGATTGCGCCAGGTCTTCAGTTGGTGGATTCCCCTGATTTTCCGGCCGAGTACAAGGTGGCAGCATCTGCCGTCCGCGACTATCACAAAGAGATCAGCCAGGACAAGGAGTTGGATTGGACTTTTTTCAGCCCGGCCCCATATATGAACCATGATACCTCGGGTACCCGCCGGGGCCATTACCGTCTGGGGCTGGACAATCCCGTTTTTGACGACCAAGGGAAGAGCGTATTGTCGGTCGAGGATCTGGCGCTGGCAATCGTGGATGAACTGGAGCATCCGAAGCATATCCGGCGGCGGTTCACGGCGGCGTATTGAGGGCTACTACCTATCCCAGCCATTCAAGGAGGGCTTTCACGGTATCTCCGAAGAAGATCCGGTAGGTATCGGCGGTCACGTAGCCGATATGCGGGGTGACCAAGACATTGTCAAGCCGGCGGAAAGGGTGATCATCGGGAAGTGGTTCGCTGTCGAACACATCAAGGGCGGCGCCGGCAATGGCCCGGTCCTGCAGCACCCGGATCAGGGCGGCTTCGTCGACAAGCGGGCCACGGGAGGTATTGATGAAATACGCTGACGGTTTCATTTGGGAGAGTTCAGCCGCGGTGATAATCCCGTGAGAGCGGTGGCTGAGGACCAGGTGAACGGTGACGAAATCCGCCTCCCGGAACAGATCTTCTTTGCTGACCAAACGGGCGCCGGTTTCAGCCGCCTTCTCCTCTGTCAGGTTCTGGCTCCAGGCGATCACGTTCATTCCGAAGGCCCTGGCATAACGGGCGATTGTCGTTCCACTGCGGCCCAGGCCAACAATCCCAATAGTCTTCCCAGCGAAGTCAGCACCTATATATTGTTGCCACCCACCAGCCCGTACGGCGGCATTTTCGGGGGCGATGTGGCGGGCGATCGCCAGCAGCAGTCCCCAGGTGAGTTCGGGTGCGCCGGTCTCGTGGTAACCGGTGTTGGCGACGTTGATGCCCAACTCCACCGCCGCCTTCACGTCAATGGAGGCATTGCGCTGGCCGGTGGAGACGATTAACTTTAGGTTGGGCAGTTGGGACAAAATGGTACGGGTAAGTGGGGTGCGGTCCCGCATGACGCAAAGTACCTGGAACCGCTGTAGACGTTTGATCAACCCTGATTCTTCGGACAGATGGTCTGAGAAAACAGTCACCTGCGCTTTTTCCTGCACGGGCGCCCAGTCGGCGAATTGAAAAGCGACCTGTTGGTAATCGTCGAGGATGGCAATTTGGGGCTGGTCCATATTTTGAAGTTCTTTCTGCGGATCGTCAGTTTGACCCGATTATTCATAAAATCGTCTGATGTAATCGCCTATGGCACCGACGAGTTCCCGGGGCTGATGATTGCCGTCGCGCTCCATCCAGCCGTTGTCGGCGCAGCAAAGGTAGGCGAAAAATTGGCCGTCGAGCATCACTCTAAAGAAAACGGGCGTCCCGCTCTTACCGGTTTCTTCGGAGGGCGTCACGGAGCCGCGGTAATGATGGCCCTCGAAATCGAGGGTCAAGGGGAATCGAGCTTGGCTATTCATACTGGGTGTTTGGGGAATCTACAGCAACTATTCGGCCAGGGGGAAATGGGGGTGAAGGCTAGCCGCCTCTTCGGACGTATCCCTGTCGACACAGAGTTCTTTGCATATGCCATCGACCATTCAATCGAGGGGCATGACGCGGAAGACTTCAAAACTATCCTTTTGAATTGCGGAATGCGGGAGGAGCAATATGCAAGTTGGAGGGAACTGGGATGGGTGCGAGATTAAATAGATCACTGAAGCTAACAAGCACCTGCCAATTGAAGTGCATTCTTAATCAATCAGTGGTTTCCTTAACAATGCTTTCCGTGCAAGCCTCGAGAAGTCTTCCCGGAATCCCAGGTATTTGATAGGCGACAATGCCGCTCTCAATTCGTCGATATTGGAAAAATAAAAGCCGGTGATGATCCTTTCTGCCTTTTGGTTCTTTATAAGGTAAACAACCTCGTAGGTTCCTGCTTTTGACGTGGCAACAGTATCCAGGTAACCGTCAAACTCAGTAAAATCGTATAATTTACTCCGGTTGACACTTCTCGTGAATGGCTGCGAATCCCATTGGACAATTTGTTCTACCAGCAAGCCTATTAGAAGAGGAAGCGCCAGGACAAAAATGCCGCAAAATATGAGCGAGATAACACCATAAGTTTTGAATTCAGCAGTAATCATGTGAAAGCATATGCAAGTTAATTGATTTGAATATTAGGTAACTTCTGGCGAATCCCCCGTTAATTACTCACCATCGGATCATTTTTAGGAAATTGTCAAATTTTTCTACTCCTTCTTCGGCAGGGTAATTTCTTACAAATTCCGAGTCTATGAAAGGTTTAGCAAAATATTCAAAATGCCATTTATTGAGCCTTAAATCGAAGGAGACATGCAAAGCTTCCTCTCGAGGATCGATAGTTTCATAAATGCTTATTACCAGCTTATCCAAAGACGTATATTCCATAAAGGCGTCCCGAGTTTTTCTTGCCTTCCTGCATTCGACATGTCATAATTTATATTTTGAAAAAAATCAAATCAAAACCGGAATTCAAAAGAGAAAACCCAGCAAGTTGACCTTTTGTAAGCGTGTTTATTCTCCCCACAAATGATAAACTGACATTTGGTTTTGGTCTTTAATCAAAACGACATACCCACAGGCATTTGTTACTTTTCCTGACCCGGGTTCAACCTTTGTCCAATCAGTTTCAAACGTAATAACTTCTATATCTGATATCGTTGAAAGAGGGAAATAACTATACTCAGAATTACTGTAACTGCCTGATGGTTCAAAGCCTTCGGTTGACAGTGGAAAAATTGTCTTGCCATTATATCGCCATCTTTGAACCTCTGACCGGGTAAATCTTGAGCTATCTTTAAATTTCCAGCCATTTTTGGTTGCAAATTCAATCACATTTACCGAATTAAATTTGGCAGCGTCTATTCCTTGCCAAAACAAAGCCCGATGCCCGCCATATGGCCCTTGATCATTGATTTCGTTCGTTATACTTTTACTGTCAAAATTTTTCCAAAATCCTGCAGGCATTCTTACGGAGCAAGACAGCGCCATTATTGCCATGGCCAAAGGAAAAAGTCTTATTGATGAGATTTTCAATACACCTATATTTTATGTGACAGCTCCAGGATTGACCGCGGCCCTAAGAAATAATTGACGGTCTGATAGTCTACAATTATAAACCCCATTTCAGGAGAAATTTACTTCTTTTTCTCGAATCCAGCTATCAAAGTACCAAGACCAAAAATAGGCAATAGATCAAATAGGTGTTGCTTAGACGAAGAATTTTATATGTATCTTGACAGGCAATGGAAAAGACGGGTACTAACGAAAAGTTGGAGTTTATGGTCCGATCGACTATCCTGGACCGGCCGCGGCTGCTGGTCATCGATCCGGAGTTTATAGAGTTCGATGATCAGGATCGGGTATCGGAGGCACCAACGCGATTTTTGAAGACAGAGATCGATGGGTTAAGATATGGGGTGAAAGCAATTCAGGGCTATCGATTCCGGATCGGACGGATTTACTGTATTGATGTTCGGGATACGTCTGGCCGAGTCATTAAAATCCGGCTAAAATCAGTGTACCGCGTTAGGCTAAAGTTGCTGGGAGAAAAATATCAGCAAATTACTAATGTGCTGTTCCAATATTATTTCCATGATATGACCCGGCATTATCTCAGGCAGTTCCGAGAGGGGCGGTCGGTGGAACTGCTGGGTGTCACCTTGAATAGCCACGCTGTATTATTCGATAAAAAGGTGGGCTGGGTCAGCTGGGATTTCCTGGGGACCAAGCGTTATTGGCATTATTATACGCTTTATTCGGAAGAGTCACCTAATGATTACCGGGCTTTTGTGTTCCTGGATGATTGGAATGCGGGTGTGCTTCGAGGATTGATCGAGACAATCCTAAAGGAGAAGTTTCCCAGTCGGTAGTCTTGGGTACACATTAATATCTCTATAGCCAATAATCCCGTCAGCTGTCTGGACCGCCTGATTTAACGACCAACGATTCATTCCTGTCTGATACTTGCAAGTTTTTCACCTTCTTTAAGATATGCCTGAAAATGTCCCCTCCCAAATACATCGTTGTCGTCAATAATTCCTGACAATTCCATCACAGCAAAAAAGGGTCTTTTGTCCGTCAGGTAAAAAAATCTATCTCCATGCTCTCCATACTTTTCAAGTCTATACCATATCCTATCAACATAGGATTTCTGTTTTTTATAAAACACATTGGCATTCCCTTTGATTAGCTGGCCTGAGACCAGATAGTCAAAATCTCTTAGCTTGTAATAATCGTCTATGAATATAGTATCCGATTTTAGTGAGGCAGAATCAAGGAAGTCAATTATAGCTTTCTTTCCGACGTCAACTGACACGATTTAAGTAGGTTGTATCTCATTGGTGACAACAAATATAACTTTATTTCGGCCGATGATTAATAGTCAATATTTATCTTCATGGCTATCATAAAGTGGTAAAGCCAAGCTGCAATTGGTTAGGCGTATATAACAACTCCTATTTTTGCTGTTCGAAATCCGCCGCTGCGAATTTTACTTTCTTATCCGAAGATCTATATGTGACTGTTACATTGTTACCGACCTTTTTAAACTTTGCAATCTCTTCTTCACTAAAAGGCATCGGGTCGGTCAACACAACTAAGCTGTCATTTTCTGTCTTTAAAGTGATATAAGATTCGCCATTGTCTCTTTTTCCTTGATTGATGAACCTCCCACTAATGGTGGTATCATCGGGACTTGCATTGGATGCAATGACCGTGTCCAACATTCCAATCAATTTCTCCCTGGATGAATCAGTTAGGCGACCTTCAATTCTGATTCGATCCCCTGTGTGAGGCTTTGCATTCCTGCATGAAATTAACAGCATAATACCCCAAATATAAATGCCGCTTTTATTGGTAGTTGTTCTCGTTATCCAGGCCATAGATTAAAGATAATAAGAATTACCAAGGCCCATAACATTAAGCAATGAAGACAATTTCCCCTAAGTTATGACCTAAATTATAGAAAAAACGCTTTCCCGGCGTCGCATACTTGCTCTGTCAAACCGAACGAATAAGTTGCACACAATCTCCTGGGGGGGAATACTTCACATTATCCAACGCTGCGATGGGGCAGGAAGGGCAAAATAAACCGCCATACCCTTCACAAGACTGTTAAGGCCCGCAATCCGACAATGGCAAGCTTTGCTACACTCATCGCCTTTTGTGGATCTTCCTTATCATTAATACACCATGACGCAGAAAGCCCCGCCCAGGATGCTATCCATCCCAGCAGACGAATTTGGTCGAGGCCAGCCGCGGCCGCAACGATAGCAGCCTGCTCCATCAGCCGGCCGGATTGAGTTGCAGTTGCTGCATCCGGGTTACAGAATATATTGGCATAATCAAAGCCACGCTCGCCAACCAGGCCTTTAGGGTCGATGGCCAGCCAGCCGCGCTCACCGAAATCGAGCACGTTTCCATGATGGATATCGCCATGAAGGGCGACAATATCCTGTTGACTGTCTAATAAACTATCTGCTATTCTGCTGCATTCTGTAAATATCCCGCCATATTTTGCCGAGGCAAGGGGTAACTCCGAAAACCACAATTTCAGCGGCACCAAATTATCGGGATACGGAGGCCGGTGCGTATGCAAGCGCGCAACAACGCGGGATAGAATGCGGCTGGCTTCAGTATCGTGCCCCTTTCTGACCATTTCATTCAGTGAATGTCCTCCTTTTGCACGTTCCATCAGCAGTGCTACCTGATCGTACCGCAATACCTTTGCAGCACCTTCGCCTTGCCACCATATCATCAGTTCGTTTGCCTGGGTGTCCTTTTTACGGCGGGCTATTTTCAGCATACATTCATTTCCATCGAACAGTGCTGGTTGCAGCAAACCCGAATAGGTTGCAAAAGATTCACCGTCGTACTCCAGATTCCAAATTTCTTTATAATATAATAGCTGATTCGGCACGTACCATAGTCACTTAGTTCTGGATGAAGACTTTTTCTTGGGCGCCTTTTTCGGCGCCGAACCTGATTTTTTCGACGCGGGCTTTACTTTTTTCGCCGCCTTCTTTGGAGCCGCCACTCGAGCCGGTTTTTTAGCCACAGCTACTTTTTTCGCCACTTTCTTTGCAGGAGTCTTCTTCGCGGACTTCGACGGACGGGCAGTCTTCTTGTGGGTTATCTTTTTAATAGCTTTTTTTACTGCGGTGATCTTTGCTGCAGTCACTTCCACCACCTTGTCTTTGCCCTCGATGATCTCTTCGCCCAAAACGGCAAAAGCCTCGCCTGCCAGGGCTAAGAATCCTTTTCCTTCGTGGGCTGACGGGGCCGCCTTCGTTGCCTTCTTTGCTTTGCTCATATGACAATTTTTTTTGAATATACGAAAAACTTATTGCGTAGTCTTTTGTACCGAAAAAGAAGTTCCCGGTTTAGAATGAAGGGCTGGCCATGCAAGACCCGTCCATGGGAGTTTGAAATTTTGTGGCTATATTCAACCTTAAAAGCATTTACAGGTGAAACAATCAACTCTACTGTCGATAGTCGTTTGCGTCATGGCCGGACTGGGAACAGGTTGTCATCCAGCGGAAAAGACCCTCCCCCGTATCGCCATAGCCGGCCTGGGTATCGAATCGAGCACTTTTTCGCCGGCACTCACAGACGAGGCGGCCTTCCATGCCAAATACGGTAATGACGTCTATTCCACCTATCCCTTTTTTGCCGCCGATTCGCCGTTGCGTCACAGGGCCGTGTGGATACCGACGATCGTCGGGCATTCCTTGCCGGGCGGAGCGGTTACGCGCGAGGCGTACGAGTCATTGGTGGGGAAGACCCTCGATTCATTGAAAAAGTACGCTCCGTACGATGGGCTGTATTTCGATATCCATGGCGCCATGAGCGTCGTAGGATTGGACGATCCGGAGGGAGACTTTATCAAGCGGGTACGGCAGGTCGTCGGCAAATCGACGATCATCTCCACTTCCATGGATCTGCATGGGAATGTCTCGATGGATTTGGCGGCGAATACCGATCTGATCACCGATTACCGGCTGGCGCCCCATGAAGATGCGATGCAAACGAAGCAACGGGCGGTGGAGGACTTACTCGGGCGGATCGAAAGCGGGAAAGGCAAACCGGCCTATAAAGCCTGGATTCCCATCCCCGTGCTGCTGCCCGGTGAAAAGACGAGTACGCGCATCGAGCCGGCAAAACATGTATTCGGAGCTATTGCGCCTACCCTGGCGCAGGACGGCATTATCGACGGGGGCATCTGGGTAGGATATCCCTGGGCCGATGAACCGCGCAATCATGCCGTGGTGATGGTGACGGGGGATGACAAGGAGAAGGTGACGGGAGCAGCGGAGCAGCTGGCGCGTAGTTTTTGGGATGCGCGGAAAGGCTATGCTTTCGTTGCGCCCACGAAGTCGTGGGATGACTGCCTGGATAGTGCATTGACGAGTCACAAACATCCTTTTTTTATCAGCGATATGGGTGACAACCCGACGGCCGGCGGCGCTGGCGATGTGACCTGGACGTTGAACCAGCTGCTTTCGCGGAAGGAGTTCAAACCGGCGAACGGGCCATCGTTGATCTATGCGTCCATTCCCGGGCCAGACCTGGTCAAGGCGGCCGTTGCTGCCGGGGTGGGCGGACACGTCGATGGTTATGCCGGGGCGGCCATAGATGCCCGGTTTTCCCCGCCGGCGCATATCGTAGGAACGGTAGAATCCATCGTCTCCGGAGACCAGGATGCCGTTGTCGAGGTCGTCGTCCGGGTAGGGAGCCTGCATATTATCGTCACGCAACGGCGGAAGCCTTATCATAAAGAAATCGATTTCACCCGGCTGGGGCTTGCCCCGCGTAAGACGGATATCGTCGTAGTGAAGATCGGGTACCTCGAACCCGAGTTGTATGCAATGAGGGCCGACTGGATCATGGCATTGACGCCGGGTGGCGTCGACCAGGATATCGAGCATCTTCCTTACAAAAGAATAGTACGGCCTATGTTCCCCTTCGACAAAGAGATGAAAGATCCCGATCTTTCGGCCCGGCTCGCACCCTCATCCGATGCGCAGTGACCAGGCTGTTAAAGATACCTTATTCAATTGTTAAGGCATCAACAGGTAAAAAAGGAGAATAATAATTTAGTATATTAGTATTCTACAACCTTTTTTTGATGAAACCTTATGCCCTGACCGTCATATTCTTTTGTGCGGCCTTTCAAGCCTTCTCCCAGAGCCCCGATGCAGGGCAGCAGCTGATCAGAGAAAAATGCGGGACTCTACATGTCCATCTCCCGCTGGGGCAGAACGGCCAGGGATATCCTGTTCTTTTCGACGGCATCCGGGTAGTGGATCTGAGAAGGGATACTTCGAGGATAGGACTGATCGGCAGTGGTCGGGAGTCGCAGGAAGAGGTGCTGTTAGGCCGGCCGGTCGCGGAACAGGTGGCTGCCTGGCTGAATGCCGGTTATTCCAGGCCGCAAGGCAAACACCGCCTGCTCGTTGCCGTTAAAGACCTCTGGGTTTCCGGCCGTCCGCCTACTCGCCGGAAGGATAGGTTATGGAAGGTCGCCTTTCGATTTGAAGCCTATCTGACAACTGACGGCGGGTACATCCCCCTGACTTACCTGGATACAGTGGTGCGGGCCGACGATTACCGGGCGGAAGATATGGCAGCCGAAAATCTGCCGGATCTCATGGCGGTCTTTATGGATAAAGTGGCGACCCATGTCATGACGGATGATATAGCGACGAGGAGCCCTGTTTCGTATGACCAGATAGATTCTTTCAGCCGGACGAGGTTCAACTACCCGATGGATACGGCGACGATCCTGGTGAAGGGTGTCTATGCCAATGCCAGGGAGTTCAGGAATAATGCGCCTTCCAAAACGACGTATCAGATTTCAAAGGATGATTCGGACAACCTGGTGTTGCAGATCCCTGACGAAAACGGCCAATTTCATTATGCGGCCGAAATATGGGGCTTCTGTGACGGCAAGCAGGCGTACGTGATGAGGCACGGGGATGTTTCTCCGATCTTTAGCGTACATCACCAGTTTTACGTATTGGGTTCAAGAGACTATCGGATCGGGCACACAGAGTTGCGGCTGGCGAGGCTCCTTCCTTTGGGCGATGCTTTTATAATCGATGCAGCATATAGTCAAATCAATAACCCTGTAACCAGAAAGCTATGGGTATTCCGGCTGGACGTACACTCGGGTAAGGTGACGGAGTAGATGCACCAGACCGCGCGCCCTTTCACAAATTCTTTCCTGTCAGCTTCCGCATCACCTCCCGGTACGTCTCCCCTACCGGTAATTCGAGGTCTTTGATGAACACACTGTTCTTCCGCACCGCCGTAATGCTCCCTATCGCAAGGATATACGACTTGTGTACTCGAATAAAGCGGTCCCCCGGCAATTCCCCTTCCATCGCCCGGATACTCATCCGCACCAACATCGGCTTTGCCGCACTTTTGAGGTGGATCTTTACATAGTCCCCCGATCCCTCCACCCAGATGATATCGTCAAAAAGGATCTTGACCAGGCTATAATCGACCGGCAGGAAAAAAAAGTCCGCAGCGCCGCCGCCACCCGCACCACTCCCCCCCGACCCCCCGGCCGCAACCACCGGGCCACCCGAACCAGCCGCCGTCCGCAGCTGCTGCAGCTCCTGCGCCTTGTTACATGCCTTCATGAACCTGTCTAGCCCTACCGGCTTCACCAGGTAATCCACCACATCCAGGTCAAACCCCTCCGGCGCAAATTTCTTATACGCAGTGACAATGATCACCATAGGCCGCTTCGCCAGGCTCTGAATAAACTGCAAACCCGTCAGGCCCGGCATCTGTATATCTATGAACATCAGGTCAATCTCGTTTTCCTGCAAAACCTTCGCCGCCTCGAAAGCATTCTCGCAACTGGCCTCCAGCCGCAAAAAAGGGATCTTGCTGATGTAATCCGCCAGCAGGCCCAACGCCAGCGGCTCGTCGTCAACGGCAATACAATGTAGCATCAGTGCAAGTTTAATTTCAACAATACCCTGAACCAACCCTGGTCCTGCATGATCTGCAGGCTGTGCCCCGAAGGATACAACAAGTTCAGCCTCCTTTTCACATTCGTCAGCCCGATCCCCGATCCCTTATCTTTTACCTCCGTGGAATCAGCATTATACTTGTTTTTCACCCCAAAATACAGGACGCCGTCTTCCACATGCAGATCGACATGTATCGCCCGCTGATCGATCATCCCTGCCCCATGTTTGAAAGCATTCTCTACAAATGGGATCAGCAGCATCGGCTCTATCTCATAAGCCCCCTCCGGCTCGTCCATCGAGACAAAGATGGGCATGTTCTTCCCAAAACGCTGCCGCTGCAGGTCGATATAGCTCTGCAGATACTCGATCTCCATCGATAACGGCACCTTATCCTCCCCCGTCTCATACAACATGTACTGCATCAGCGCCGATAATTTCAATATCGTCGGCCCCAGCTCCTCGGATTTCATCCGCTCCAACGCCACCAGGTTATTCAGGATATTGAAAATAAAATGAGGATTGATCTGACTGCGCAGAAAGGACAATTCGGTCTTCAGGTTCTCCGCCTGTCGCTCCTGCGCCATCTTGTCGGCATCGATCCTGTCCCGCACCAGCCTGAACGTAGTGCTGATCGCAATAGCCAGCAAAAAAGTCGACAGCAGGAACCCCGACGCCCTCTTGATACTGAAAGGATGGATCGAAAACACATCCACGAACAAAAAGGCATGGATCGCCAGGATCAACCCAAACAGCAGGATCAGCGACCCGATATACAGCACATACTTCTTATGGGAAAACAGCTTCGGCGTCAGCCACCCGGCATTCAGATAGAAAGCGCCTATCCATAAGAAATTGGTCAGAAAATTCACATACATCAATTGTTGCCCGCGCCCCTCGTGGTCGGGAGGATGCCCTTCATTATGATCGCCATTCAGCAGATAGGGTAGCGTCAGCACGATCGCCCATGCAACGACATGCGTCAGGATCTTGACTGGCGGCCTGTTATACCACTCCGATGATAAATTCTCCATGATGATCAGGATAAATGTAAGCTATTATTCTGTTTCGCCCTCTGTATTGTTGTTCTTCCGCTTGAACAGACTGACATCCACTTTCCCGAAGTTATAGGTAAAGTTCAGCCTCAGCAGCTGCGGGTCTTTGATCCGCCGGTTGTCCTGCACGAAGTACTCGCTGTACGAATATTCGTCCTGGATCCTGCTCCTGAAAATGTCGTTCCAGGACAGCGTTACCGCTATCTTATTCTGCATGAAAGTCTTCTTCAGTCCCAGGTCCACCGCATAGAAGGGCTTGATATACCCCTGCGAAGCATTCTGCGACTGCATATTCGGCGGCCCCGGCTGATTGCCGTTGCTGTTGCTCACCGGCAGGTTGGTCTTCGATTGATACATCCCCGACACCTGCAGCGTGAACCCATCGCCCAACCGCATGTTGGAGTTCAGCTTCCCGAACCAGCTCCACAACGCCAGCTGGGCCACCCCCGCCGAATCGGTATGGATGACGGAATGATAGAGATTGATATTCGTCGAAAGGTCCCACCACTTCGTCAACGCATTCTGCGAAGTCAGCTCCGCGCCCACCGTGCTGCTGTAATTGGCATTGATATAAGTGTTGATCAGCGTGGTCGTCCCCGTCGTAGCATTCGTATCCTCGATGATGTAATTCGAGATGAGATGGTCCGTGTACTTATAATACACCGATCCCAGTAAAGTGTTGCTGCGATCGAAGGTCTTCATATAAGACAACTCCACCGACTGCGTGAACTCCGGCACCAGGTTGGGATTGCCCTGCGTGATATTCAGCTTGTTGGAAGAATCCGTATACGGCACCAGCTGGTTGAAGTTGGGCCGGTTCACCCGCCGCGTATAGCTCAGCTGCAATTCCTGGTCGCCCCCCAGCTTCTCGCTGAAGAACAACGACGGGAAAAGGCTGATCGGATATTTATTTCCGAAACTCTCCCCCACATTCAGCAGTGTACCATGATATTTCGAGCTCTCCGCCCGTAGGCCCACTTTATAGGTGAAGTCTTTGATGCTGCTGCTCACCGTCGCATAGGCCGCATAGACATCGCTGCTGCTCTTGTAGTTGCTCGCCGCAGAAGGCACCAGCACATACCCCGAGTCCGTATAATAATCATAATTGCTGTACAGGTTCAGCCTGTCCTGGATCGCCGCCCGGAGACCGGTTTCCAACGTCGCCTTCGGCCATAACGGTCCCGTATAGTCCGTCTGGAAAATATAATTCTGATCGTTACCGCTGCCCACGATCTTCTGCAGTTGCGAACCCGTCAGGTCAGAGCCCGCTTCGGCGCCATAGGTATCGGTCACATACAACGAATTATTGGTCGAATTACCGGAAAAATAGTTGGCATTGGCCGTCCATTCCTGCTTATCCTGCGTAAAGAGATGCTTCATCGCCAGCGTCGCTCCCCGCCCGCTGAACGTCTGGGGTGCATTGATATGCTCCGTACTGTATTGCGCCACCGTACCGGCTGTATATAGACTATCGGTATTCATCGTGATCGCAGATGTGGCATGACTGCTGTGGTACATCGCGAATCCCGTCAGCGACAACGTCGTACGGTTGGTGATGAAATAATCCAGCCCCAACCGGCCAAAGACCATTCCACCCTTGGTCGTATCCAGCTCGTGCTGGTCGATATAGGTATTCGGGGTGGAATTCAGCGTCGTCCGCTCGGTAGAGCCCTTCGCCCAATCCCGCATCATCCGGGCATTGATGTCGGCGGACAAATTGAACTTGTTCTCCCTGGCATTCAGACTGGCCCCGCCTCCCAGGCCCCCATGACTGTCCACATTGGCGCGCACGCTTCCGTTATAGCCGGTCTTCTTATTTTTCTTCAGCACGATATTCAATATCCCCGCCCCGCCGCCGGAGGCATCGTACTTCGCGGAAGGATTGGTGATCACCTCCACGCTCTCGATCGCATCCGAAGGGATCTCATCCAATGTCAGCGTCGTAGGCAGCCCGTCTACCATCAGCTGCGGAGCGGCGCCCCTCATCGTAATATTGCCGTCGATATCGACGTTGACACTGGGCACATTCTTCATGACGTCGACCCCCGTTCCGCCGGAGCTCACAATATCCTTCGAGACATTGAACACCTTCTTGTCCATGTCCAGGGTCATGAACGGCTTGCTCGCCGTCACCGTCACCTCCTGCAGGTCCTTGGACACAGTCATCAGGGTCAGGTTCCCCAGGTCCTTGTCCGAAGACGCCGGCGTCAGCGTAATGTCCTGGGTCAGCGAAGCATAGCCTACCGCGGTGATGCTCAGCGTCAATGACTTGCCTACCGGCAGGTCCTCAATCGAAAAATCCCCGTTATTCTTGCTGCTGCCGCCCTTGACCAGCACGTTCTTCGTCGTGCCCGATTGCGGGTCCTTCTTCGGCTGCAGGACCAATACCGACACCTTCCCGATGCCTTTCCCGCTGGAATCGATGATTTTACCATACAAATGACCTGTCATGCCTGTCATGGAAGGCCCGCCGGCATTACCGCCCGGCGGCGGCCCCCCGGGACCACCGGGAGGTCCCTGGGCAACGAGAACACAGCTCCACAACAGTAAACACCCGATATATAATACCTTTTTCATGCCCCAAAACTACCCCCTCCCCTCTTCCCCATATGAGCCATTGCGGGCAATCCCCAAAATGTTGAGATCAACCTGTAACATTTACCCGTCTTTTGCTGTCTAACGCTAAGCCGGTCCTAAAGCCGCCCCTTCCAATGTTCAAAAACTATCTCAAAGTCGCCCTGCGCAATCTTTGGAAAAGCAAAGGCTTTTCGGCCATCAATATCATCGGACTGGCGTCTGGCCTTGGCGTCTGCCTGCTGATCGTCCTGTATGTCGCAGATGAGTGGAGCTATGACCGGTACAATAAAAATGCCGACCGCATCTATCGCCTCGATGCAGACATCTATTTCAACAATACCCAGTTCACGTCTGCGATCTCGCCCAAGCCCCTGGCCCTCACCCTCGCAAAAGAATGCCCGCAGGTCGAACAAATGGTGCGCCTCAATTACCAAAATGACATCCTCATAAAAAAAGGCGGCGATTGGATCCGGGACCACCACCTGGCTCTCGCCGACTCCACCTTTTTCAAAGTCTTTACTGTGCCCTTGCTGGTGGGCGATCCCGCCACGGCGCTAAACGAGCCGCATTCCATCGTCATCGACGAGTCGGCGGCACGACGGTATTTCAACAGCACGGATGTCATAGGCAAGACCCTCGAACTGGAGAACAAGACTATTTGCAAGGTCACCGGCGTCATGAAGGACATGCCCAGGCAGTCGCATTTCCACCTCAGCTTTATCCGGCCGCAACGTGACCGGTCTTACCAGGGGGATGACGATCAGTGGTTGAGCAACAACTGGTACAGCTATATCCTCGTTCGACCGAACGTGGACCGGGCATTCCTGCAAAGCCGCGTTAATGCTACCGTCGACAAATACCTGGGGCTGCAGCTGCAGAGTATGCTGCATACCTCCATCCAGGAAATGAATCACCAGGGCGCCCATTTCATTTACCACCTGATGCCGCTGGAGGACATCCACCTGCACTCCAATAAAGGCTACGAAATGGAGCCCAATGGCAACATCACTTATGTATACATTTTCTCTTTTGTCGCCATCCTGATCCTGATCATCGCCTGCGTCAACTTTATGAACCTCAGCACAGCCCGTTCAGCCAATCGCGCCAAAGAAGTGGGTATCCGCAAAGTGGCCGGCTCCACCAAAGGCAATCTCATCACCCAATTTCTTACCGAGTCTGTCCTGCTCAGCTTTTTTTCTCTGCTGCTGGCCCTGGTGATCGCCATCGTGCTGCTGCCCATGTTCAACCAGCTGGCGGACAAGGAACTCCATGTCTCGAGCCTGTTTACGCTCCGCTTTCTGTCCATACTGGTGCTCCTCGTCTTTCTCGTCGGCTGTCTTGCCGGCAGCTATCCTGCCTTCTATCTCTCATCCTTTCAGCCCATAATGGTGCTAAAGGGAAAGATCGCCTCCGGCCTTAAAGGCAGTACGCTTCGCAGCGTCCTCGTCGTCGGCCAGTTCGTCATCTCCATCGCGCTTATCATCAGCACCATCGTCATCTATAATCAACTCAACTATATCCGCAGCCGGGAAACCGGCTTTGATCGCGACCAGGTGCTGGTTATCCACAATGCCTATCTGGCGGGCGACCCGGTGAAGACTTTCCGTAAGGAGCTGACCCAACTCTCCGGCGTCGCCGATGCCACGCTGTCCGGTGACCTGCCTACCGTAGGCAGCGGTTATGACCAGGAAGGCTGGTTCCGTACACCTTCGATGGATACCAAGGGGGCAGTAGTCCTGACCAACCTGTTTGTCGACGAGCACTATATTCCCACGCTGGGCATGAAAATAGTTCAGGGAAGGAATTTTTCGATCGACTTTCCTTCCGACTCGACGGGCATCATCCTCAACGAATCCGCCGTGCAGCTGCTGGGCTGGAAAGATCCCATCCATCAGTTGTTCTACCGGCCGGGCGATAGCATGAAGTCCGTCGCCTATCATGTGATAGGAGTGGTAAAGGATTTTAATTTCAGCTCGATGCACGACAAAGTAGGGCCATTGATAATAAATATGGGCGATAACCGCGGCAGCCTGGCCGTCCGTCTCCGCGGCGGCAATATTATCGCTCCCGTCAACCAGATCGAATCCAAATGGAAGGCGATGGCGAATGGCGTCCCCTTCACCTATACCTTTATGGACGATGACTTTAATAAGTTGTATCAATCCGAAAAACAGACGGGACAGCTCTTTATATCCTTTGCCGTGTTCGCCATCTTTATCGCTTGTCTCGGCCTCTTCGGCCTGGTCACCTATGCAGCGGAACAGCGCATGAAAGAGATCGGCATCCGGAAGGTGCTGGGCGCCAAAGTGGGCGGTATCGTCGGCCTGCTCAGCAGGGACTTTATAAAGCTGGTGCTCATCGCCTCGCTGATCGCCTTCCCCATTGCCTGGTGGGGCATGCACCAATGGTTGCAAAGCTTCGCCTACCGGATCGGCATCAGCTGGTGGATATTCGTCATAGCAGGCGGCACCGCCATCCTGATCGCTTTACTGACCGTCAGCGTACAGACGATCCGCGCAGCCATCGCAAATCCCATCAGGAGCCTGAGATCGGAATAAAAATAAAATCGGCCTTATCATTTGTTAAGTGTACATTTTTTCACCGGGCATCCTGGCGCATTGGTGTATAAAATTTGCCGCCTTATCGATTAAAAACATTGGCAACTCCATTTTAACGAATTGCATGGAATATTGTCCGATAGCTTAGCAGGAAATTTAAGAAATGAAACATTTCAACCTTACCTGCTTATTCCTGTCATTACTGTTAATGACTATTTCCTGCAAAAGAACAAAGATTTCCGGCAGCAGCAGCGGCTCGCAAAACGGCGCCTGGGTACTCCGCGCAAGCCTCCCCACCGGCGTCGCCATGGGAGAAAGTGCCACCTTCACCGTCAACAATGCAGCCTATGTCGCCACCGGCATCAACCCGCTGACGCCGAACCAAAAGCTAACGGTTATGTATAAATATACCGCCGCTGCCCCTGCCTCCTCCGAATCTCAAGCCGCCTGGGACAGCGCCTTCGGCGTCTGGACTCAAGTACAGTCCTTCCCCGGTCAGGCCCGCAGCAATGCACTTGGATTTAACATCGGCGGCAGTACCGGCTATCTCGGGGCAGGTCTCGCCAATGACGGAAAAACCGCACTCGCCGACTTTTACGCCTATAACCCCACCACCAATACCTGGTCTTCTATCGATTCGATCCATAACGACACAGCTTCGTTCCCCCGCTATGATGCAGTGGCCTTCAGCTTCGATACGACTGCCTACGTGCTGACCGGCACAAATGGAGCCTATTATTTTGGCGATGTCTGGAGATACAGCCCCACCGCCAACACCTGGATTCAGCAGGATTACTACCCCGGCTCTAATCGCTCCGGCGCCGTCAGCCTTGTCTATCATGGCCAGGGCTATCTCGTCACCGGCTTTACCCCGGGTTCCAAATGGGCCGAAGGAAGTCTATGCTATGATTTCTGGCGCTTTACGCCCGGAACCGACAATCCCGCCAATGCCTGGGTCCGGTTGAATGACATCTATCCTACCAGCACGGGGTCTTTCGATGCCGCCTATACCGATATCATCCGCGATCATGCCGTTGGTTTTACGATCCTGGGGCAGCCCGACGGCGACAAAGGATATATTACGACCGGTTCAAATGTGTCTACGGACATCACTTCTACCTGGGAATACGATTTTGCCTCGGATCGCTGGACGGCTAAAACGTCTTTCAGCGGAACACCGAGGACCGGAGCAGTGGCCTTCACCCTTGCCGGCAGCGTTCCGTCGACCATGGGCGCGGCGGCGACAAGAGGCTTCATTGCCACCGGTTTGAACCTGGGCGCCACCGCCGCTTTTTCAGATTGTGATGAATTCTTCCCGAACCTGGCCGACAACAAATAGAAATCTGTTAAAAAGTAGTGAACTTCTTCCCTGAAGAGGTATTCTATAAAAACGTTCCTATAGATTGCAGGAAATTCAACATTGCTTATGAAGCAGATCTACATTTCTCTCTTCCCTGTAATGTTACTGGCTATCCTATTTTCCTGTAACAAAAGCTCTTTAAGCTATACCCAAAATGGCAACTGGGTGAGTCGCGCCACTTTTCCGGGTATCGCTATGGGCGAAGGCGCCTCCTTTACCATTAACAATATCGCCTATATCGGTACCGGGATCAACCCACTGACACAGAATTTCAAACTGAATGCGATGTATAAATATACGGCTGCCCCGATAGCCAATACGCCTTATGGGTACGACAGCGCCTATGGTTCCTGGGCGCAGATAGCCTCCTTCCCGGGCCCGGCCCGCAGCGATGCAGTCGGATTCACCATCGGCAATACCGGCTATCTGGGATCAGGCCTGGCCAGCGACGGAGAAACTCCGCTCGCTGATTTTTATTCTTACAATCCGGGCGCCAATACCTGGACGGAGATCGATTCGATCTCCAATGGCGACTCAACCTATCCCCGTTTCGACGCGGTGGCTTTCGGCTTCGATACCACCGCCTACGTGCTGACAGGGACGGATGATTATTATTATTACGTCGATGTCTGGAGATACAGTCCCACTACCAACACCTGGATCCGGCAGCACGCCTTCCCCGGCTCTCAACGTTCCGGCGCTGTCAGCTTTGTCCACAATGGGCTGGGTTATATCGCCACCGGTTATACCCCGGGCTCCAAATGGGCGACAGGGACCTCCTGCTATGATTTCTGGGTCTTTACGCCCATGAGCGATACCTCTACATTATCCTGGCGCCGGTTGCGCGATATCTGGAATACCAGCCCGGAAACCTACGATGACGGCTATACCAGTATTGTGCGAAGGAACGGCACCAGCTTCCTGATCCTGGGCCAGCCCGACGGCGACAAGGCATATATCAGCACGGGCTCCTTCAACGGTACCGACTTGACCGCCACCTGGGAATATGATTTTGCAACCGATCTCTGGACGGAAAAGGCGCCTTATAAAGGCACGGGCCGGACCGGCGCCCTGGGCTTGACGCTGGTGGGTAATGTCCCGTCAAATGCAGGGACGTCCACGACAAGGGGTTTCATCGCCACCGGGCTGAGCCAGGGTTCTGCCTCCGGCCTCACGGATTGCTATGAATTCTTCCCGAATCAAACATATAATAAGTATGATTGATACCTGCCCCGGCTCTTTCACGTCGCGACAGGCGCTATTTTTGCACTGATGATGCATTTTTGGGTGTATTAAGCCGCTTATTGGGTGTTTACTCATATTATTGCAGCTTAATCTGTTAAAAAGTAGTGAACTTAATCGCCGGGGATGTTTTCTGTAAAAAGGTTAGAATAGCTTAGCGGAAAATTTAACATTGACTATTTAATGAAGAAGATCTACATTTCTCTGTGCCTGTTGGTGCCACTGGCAATACTCTTTTCCTGTAGCAAAGGCTTTGAAAACTATAACCAAAACGGCAACTGGGTAGGTCGCGCGCCTTTTGCCGGTATTCCCATCGGAGAAGGCGCCTCCTTTTCTATTACTATCGGATCCAGTAGCGTCGGCTATGTCGGTACCGGCCTCAACCCGCTGGTGCCTGACAACAAATTGACGTCGATGTATAAATATACGCCTGCCTCGATACCAAGCAATCAGCAATATGGGTACGACAGCGCCGTCGGTTCATGGTCCCAGGTCGCAGCCTTCCCGGGCGTGGCCCGCAGCAATGCAGTCGGATTCACCATCGGCACTACCGGCTATCTCGGATCGGGCCTGGCCAGTGACGGGATTACCTCACTCTCCGACTTTTATTCCTATAATCCCGGCGCCAATACCTGGTCGCAGATCGATTCGATTCACGATGACAGCACGAGCTATCCGCGTTTTGACGCCGTCGCCTTCGGTTTCGATACCACCGCCTATGTGCTGACCGGGACGAACCAACTGTATTATTTCAGCGATGTCTGGAGATATAGCCCCTCCACCAACACCTGGATCCAGCAGCGGGCCTTCCCCGGCTCTCAACGTTCCGGCGCTGTCAGCTTTGTCTACCAGGGGCAGGGGTATATCGCCACCGGTTTTACCCCGGGCTCCAAATGGTCTATAGGGAACTACTGCTACGATTTCTGGCTCTTTACTCCTATGAGCGATACCTCTACTTTGTCCTGGCACCGGTTACGCGACATCTACAATACCAGCCCGCAGACGTACGATGATGGCTATGCCAATATTATTCGTAAGAACGGCGCCAGTTTCATGATCCTGGGGCAGCCCAACGGCGACAAGGGATATATCACCACGGGCGCCTACAACGGTACCGATATAAACTACACCTGGGAATACGATTTTAAATCGGACCTCTGGCTGGAAAAGACGCCTTATGAAGGTACCGCCCGGACCGGTGCCGTAGGCTTTACCCTGGTTGGCAGTGTCCCGACAGCGGACGGTGCCGCGTCGACAAGAGGATTCATCGCCACCGGCATCAACCAGGCCTATACTGCCGGCTTCCAGGATTGCCAGGAATTCTTCCCGAACCAGACCTATAACCAGTATAATTAATAATGGTAAAAAATGACGCCGGTTTTCGTACATTTATCTATAAAACAAGCCGTTTTATCGATTAATATGACCGGAACATACATTTTAACGAAATCCCTATAAAAACAACGAATAGTTTCGCGATAAATTCGCGGTAAATTCCAAAACATGAAGCAAATCCACCGTTCTCTTTTTACTCTTATGTTATTGGCTGTCTTGTTTTCATGCACCAAAGCTTCTCTGAATTATGCAGAAAACGGTAACTGGGTGGGTCGTGCGACATTCTCGGGTATCGCCATGGGGGCAGGCGCCTCCTTCGTCATTAATAATATTGCCTATGTAGGGACCGGGATCAACCCGCTGATACCCCATACCAAGTTGCAAACGATGTTCAGCTATTCGGCAACTGCCATCCCTAACAAAGCCAATGGCTACGACAGCGCCTATGGTTCCTGGGCCCAGGTAGGATCCTTCCCCGGTCAGGGCCGCAGCGACGCTGTCGGGTTCACTATCGGCAGTACCGGCTATCTCGGCTCAGGCCTGGCCAACGACGGCGCTACCGCCCTGGCTGACTTTTATTCCTATAATGCCGCCGCCAATACCTGGACGGAGATCGATTCTATCCATAATGGCGACTCCTCCTACCCCCGTTATGACGCCGTGGCTTTCGGTTTCGATACGACAGCCTACGTGCTGACCGGGACAAACCAGTTGTATTATTTTGGCGATATCTGGAGGTATAGCCCCTCCACCAATACCTGGATACAGCAGGTTGCTCCTCCCAGCACGTTCTCTCCCCGTTCCGGCGCCATCAGCTGGGTCTACAATAACCAGGGCTATATCGTCACCGGTTACACCCCGGGTTCCTCGACAGCCACCGGGAACCTTTGCTATGACTTCTGGCGTTTTACCCCCGGCAGCGATACGTCGACCCAAGGCTGGTACAGGCTGCGGGATATCTATAATACCAGCCCGCAGTCTTATGATGACAGCTATACGGATATCGAACGTACCGGGGGCAACGGTTTCCTCATCCTGGGACAGCCCACCGGGGACAAGGCCTACGTCACCCTCGGCTCGGCCAACGGTGTCGACGTCACCTATACCTGGGAATACACCTTCTCCACGGATCTCTGGAACGAAAAGACGCCTTATGAAGGCACTGCCAGGACCGGCGCCTGTAGCTGGACTCTTACCGGCAGCGTTCCGTCAACGGCAGGCGTAGCCACAACGAGGGGTTTTATCGGCACCGGGCTGAACCAGGGCTCTACCGCCGCCTTCTCGGATTGCGAAGAATTCTTCCCGAACCAGGTCTATAACCAGTACGATTAGCATTATAATTCTAATTTATCCGCCAAAATGGTGCGTGGCAATCGAATATAGCGTACCATTGTGTCTAATAACGCATTGGGGGAGGCCCCATCGGATCGATTAAGTACGCACAAATGTGATAAATTATGAGTGAAGGAAAGTTTTTGTCGCTTTGGACGAAATATTTACCCGCCATCAGGATACTCCTGAAAAAGGCAATCAGTGAAAAACAGCAGATCACCCTTAGCAAAATGGAACTGCAATCCATAGATAACAGGAAGAACGTCAATTTCTCCTTCGACCTGGAAATCTCCAATGGAAAAGTGGAGAACAGTATGTTGGTTCCGCAAATGGGCAAAGACCTCTTCAGCGTATTGAACGGCGATTCAGTCGTGAGAAGCTTTATGCTGGATAAAAAGATCAACATCCACATGACCCGGGCATCCCTGCTGACCTTCGAATGCAGTATCCCGGCTTCGGTTACTCCGTCCTGAGACTCTTCACCGGATTCGCCCGGGCCGCCAGTTCGTCCACCCGCCCATCGACGTCACACGCCCCCCGCCTGCTAAACACGCGACCGCCCCGCCTTATGCCCTTTTAAAGCATAAAAGAGGATGTAGCCGT
>PMUF01000625.1 GCA_003167015.1 Chitinophagaceae bacterium
GCCTTATCGAAGTCCTGCAGCCAGAACCATTGCACGATACCGGCCTCATAGAGGCTGGTGGGGGTATCGGCATTGAACTCGAGCATCTTCACCTGGCCATCCCTGCAGCAAAGGTCGAAACGGCCATAGATAGATGGATGGTCTTCCATCCACGTCCGTTCAATATAGGGAATGAAGGCCGGCGGAATGGCAAACCGGCTATAGAGGTTGTTGTCGATGACGTGCTGAACGGCGCCAAGACAGAGGTCCCAGAGTTCGGCGGATGCTTTTTCGATGAGGAGTATTTCGTCCATGCTGAAGACATAGTACGCAGACTCGTCCCAGTAAGGGACATTGGTCGTATGAAAACCGAAACCCAATTGCTCAACTGCCTTTTGCCAGTTGTTGCGGGGCGGGATAGTGATCCTTTGCATAAATAAACATTTTCAGGAACCGACGGACCAGGCGCCTTCGCTCATACTTTCGGTGTCATATAGGTTGGTTAATGATCCCATAAAGATAATTGTCTTACCGGGATGTCAAAATTGAATCGGGAGCGCCGGAAAAGGGGCGCGGAAGAATGGAAAAGGAGGCGGGATAAACGGCGACCGCCATTCATTGCTGAATGGCGGTTTTGTATAAGTTGACTATTGCTGTATTGATCGGATACAGAGAGCGGGATACTTAGTTAACCCGGGCTTCGCGATCGGTGGTCGTCTCTGTATGGATGTTGATGTCCTTACTGATCGTCTCTTTTCCGCTGGTGATTTTGATCTGGTAGTTACCGTCTTCCAACTGTTCGAGATTGAAGAGGTTTTGGTATTCGCCTCTTACTCCGCCTTCGACATACAGCACATCTTCTCCTCTGCAAATAGAGATAGTTGCCGGTTTGTTGAAAGGGTTAAAAACCGCGACGCGGAATTTCATGCTGCTGGGGTCCATTTGCCGGACGCTGACTTGCATATGAGCAGTGGTAGCAGGTGTGGGTTCGGGTTTGGAAGCGACAGCAGCGGCAGAAATGAAAAGGAAAGCAATGACCGGTACGGCCTTGATTGTTTGGATAAACATAATGTAAGGTTTTTCAAATGTTTTAAATAGGGTACAAGCGCTTGTACTTTGACTTTACAAAGGTCTACAAACAATGTTAACTCGTCAATAAGCAGACATTAAATAGATGTTAAACATTGAAAACGAATGTTATACATACTAATTAAAAAAAATATTATTTTTTTGGGCCGAAGACTTGGGTTTTACGGGCTATCGGGAAAAAATATCCGATTTTTTATTGGGCTGGTGGCGGATTGTGATGGGCATAGCGGAAGGGGTTTGCGCCGACAGCGGGGTGGAATCAGGACAATCCCCGTTCGTAGTGCAGCTCGGGAATTTCGATATTGGTAAATCCTTTCTTCAGCAGGCGCGCTTTGAATCCTTCCTGCTCTTCATATTCACCGTGAACGATGAAGAGGGTCTTTATTTTTGAAGGGTCCTGGCAGGCGAGGAACTGGCTGAGATCGTTGAAATCGCCGTGGGCGCTCATGCTTCGGATGCTGCCGATCTCTGCGTGTACTTCATGAAGGACGCCGAAGATATGGACCTCTTTGGCGCCTGCCATCAGGCGGCCACCGAGCGAACGGGGTTCGCAATAACCGACGAGGAGAATGGTGTTGCGGGTGTTCTCGATATTATTGCTGATATGGTGTTTGACCCGGCCGGCATCCGCCATTCCGCTGGCGGAGATGATGACGCAGGGTTCGTTGCGGTAGTTGAGCAATTTGGATTCTTCTACGCTGCGGATATATTTCAGTCCTTTGAAGGAGAACGGATCTTTGTCGGTCTCGAGGGTCTTTTGAATGGTCTTGTTGAAATATTGCGGATAGCTTTTGACGATCTCGGTGGCGGCGACGCTGAGGGGGCTGTCTACGAAATAGTCGAGGGGCGGAAGACGATTCTGTTCTTCGAGTTCATTAAGGGCAAAAAGGAGTTCCTGGGTACGGCCGACGCTGAAGGCGGGAATAATAAGCTTGCCTTTTTTTTGCAGGCAGGTCTTTACGATCCATTTCAACAGGGCGTCGGGTGTCGTATCCGCCGGATCGTGGAAGCTGTTACCGTAGGTGGATTCAATCAGAATATAATCGGCCTGAGGGAATACCTCGGGAGAACGGAGGATCACATCGCCATAGCGGCCTACGTCGCCGCTGAAGGTGAGATGGGTCTCTTTTCCTTCCTCCTTTATCTTTAGATGTACGGCGGCGCTGCCGATGATATGTCCGGCATCGGTGTACATGACCTGTACGTCTTCGTCGATGGCATGCCAGGTGTCGTATTCGACGGTGATGAAGTGGTCCATGGCATGTTTGGCATCATCATCGGTATAGAGGGGCTGCAGATCGGGCAGGCCTTCCGCCCTCCTTTTCTTGTTGGTGTATTTGATATCGTCCTCTTGTATCCCTGCGGAGTCTTCCAGCAATACGGCGGTCAATTCCCTGGTGGCGGGGGTACAGAATATTTTTCCGTCAAATCCGTCTTTGACCAATTTGGGAATCAGCCCGCTGTGATCGATATGCGCGTGCGAGAGGATGAGATGGGTGACTTCGGCGGGGGTGAATCCCCAGTTGCGATTGAGGATATCGGTCTGCGTGCCCATGCCCTGGAACATGCCGCAGTCGAGTAGATATTTTTTTCCATTGGCGAGCGTCAGTAAGTGCTTAGAGCCTGTAACGACACGGGCAGCACCGTGAAAAGCAATCTTCATAGACGAGACTTTGCGGTGATTTATTGGGGAAGGTAGGACTTTTTGACTTTGAAAGACCAGGTAATGAAAAATTCAGCGACGGATTCGCCGGCGGCGTTGACGCCCAGCGACCGGACTTTAACGGTCTGCCCTTCACCGGTAGAGATGGCCAGGCTGATGGTCTGACCTATGGCCAGGCCGTCAGGACAATGGAAGCGGGTGATGCCGGTGGCTTTTTTGGAGAAGGTGGCTTCCATTCCGACGACGAGCATGGATACGGGTTTTTGATAGACATGGGACATGGCGAGCACGCCGGTGCTCATTTCGGCGGCCATGCCGAGGCAGGCGAAGTAGGTTGACCGGAAGGGGTTACGGGTGAACCATTTATAGGGGACCGTTACGGTGCACTGCGTTTCGTCGATCTGCCCGATGCGGAGTCCGGAAAAGAATGCGCTGGGGAGTTTGGTCAGGAGATAGAGGCGGAAGCGGACCGGGCTGCGGATGAGCTTGATGAATTCGGGGGAAGCCATTTATTTTGTTTTATCGATTTCGACGATGGTGGCGGCGACGCTGTTGCCGGTTCCTTCGACGGTGAATTGGATATTTCCTTTGGCGGAGCTTTTGAAAGGGACGTTGCGGATGAGCTTGTCACCGAGCGCTGCGTTGAGCCGGGCGGCATAATCGCGGCCGGGGTTCTGGCTGATGGCGTTGTTGAGCGCGTACCAGTCGAGGGGTTGCCGGCTGACGACGACGGCCATTTCATCGCGGGTACCGATGGTGTCAGGCATCATGCTCTTGTCACGTGGGAAGAGGCGGTAGCCGGTAATGCCACAGAAGGGAGAGTACTTTGTTTTTTCGGGATTGGTCGATGCGGGGTAGGGAAACAGCGTATAGCTGGTTCCGTCGGTCTCTTTTCCGAATACATAAATATAACACTCCGTGGAATTTTTGACTTCCATTTTGAATCGCGTGCCCATTTTGACGGGGTCGACGGTCTCGAAGACGTTACTGCCCTTTACCTGTAAGGGGATATAGTCACCAGTCAGCGTCTTCCGTCCTTCATAGTGCACCTGCACGAGGCCGATCTCGCAGGTGAAGGGGGCATTGGCAGCGGTACCGCTTTTTTCCATAGGCTCGATGCCATAGGCCTCGCGGACGAAGTAGCGGAAATCGGGATAGCGCACCCAGGCGAAGCCGTTGTTGCCCCAGGCGGACCCCCAGCTGTTCATCAGTAGAAAGGCGCCACCATATTTCCGGTCGTCATATCCCACGACGCATTGGGCATGGCCGCCGAAGCCCATCATGCTGCGGTCTTCGTCGGTAGGATTCCAGACGTCCTGGCCCATCATGGGCTGCATGTAGCTGCCGCCGACCTGCATACCGATGACGACGGGTGCGCCCTGCGAGATGTTCTCTTTAATGGCATGCAAATCGATAACATTGTTGCGGTCGCCGGGGGTCAGCCGGACGAAGCCGCGCATTTTATACTGGCGGGCCTCTTCCAGCAATTGCTGGTCGGGCTGGCGGGCGCAGTCCTGGTCGTTATAGGGGAACTCATTATAGGGCACCGAGCCGCTTTTCGTCATGAAATCCATGGCGCGTTCGATATAGGAGCCGTCGCAGTTGTCGAGCCCGATCTGGTTGTACAGGAAAGACGGGCTGAAGCGCAGGCTGTTGGGGTCCTGGCCGGTGCGGGCGGCCTCTTCGATGGTGCGGGCTGCGTAGGCGCTGCTCCACGCGACGCAGCTACCCTGGTGGCCCTGGTCGCCGACGGAGGGAGCGAATTTCTGCAGGTTGGCTGCCTCGGGAAGGGGATCTTTAGTGGAGTCGAGGGATTCGTAGATGTCCGCCCGTTCGAATTGTTTAGGATCGAGGTAACCGCCTCTCGCGAACTGGGCTACCTGGCGGGCGAGACCGCCGCCGGCGTTATTGCAGCCGCCGAGGCCGAAAAAGAAATAGCCTGCGCCGAGGATGAGCAGGAGGACGATGAGGCCACGGCCGCGGAAGAGGCCGAGCAGGAGGAACAGGAGTCCGAAGAGGCCGCCACCCCCTCCCCCACCGCCGGAGTCGCCGCCGCCACCGCCGCCCTGGTCGCCACTGTTGTCCTGCGGGTCCTGGGGGTCGTCGACCATACGGATAGGCATGAGAGTACATTTAGTTGGTATAAATGTAGGGAGATTTTGGCGAACGCGGGGAGGCGGGCGCGTGCTTACAGCTCGATCTGGTTGCGGAGGAGATCTTCGAAGCGGTCGCGGCGGCGGATGAGGTGGGCCTGACCGTCTTTGACGAGGACTTCGGCGGGTTTGTACCGGGAGTTGAAGTTAGAGGACATCTCGAATCCGTAGGCTCCGGCATTATAAAATACGAGGTAGTCCCCTTCTCTTACTTCATTGATGGTACGGTCCCAGGCGAAGGTATCGGTCTCGCAGATATTGCCGACGACGGAATAACGCCGGGGCTGGCCGTTGGGATTGCTGATGTTGTCGATACGATGATAGGCATCGTAGAACATGGGGCGGATAAGGTGGTTGAAGCCGCTGTCGACGCTGACGAAGGTGGCGGCATCGGTTGTCTTGATGACATTGACCTTAGTGATGAAGTAGCCGGATTCGCTGACGAGGAACTTGCCGGGCTCGAACCAAACCTGCAGGGGACGGCCGCCGGGATTGGGATGACTTTCGAAGGCCTTGGTTACTTTTTGGGCGAGCAGCTGGATATCGGTTTCCGAGTCGCCGTCTTTATACGGGACTTTGAACCCGCCGCCAAGGTCGATGAATTTCAGGTGATTGAACCGGGGGATCAGATCGAAGAGGATCTCGATGCCTTTGACGAAGACGTCGGGATCTACGATCTCGCTGCCTGTATGGATATGGAGATCGGCTATTTCCAACTGATATTTTTCGACGAGGCTCAGCACCTTTTCGATCTGGTCGACGGGGATGCCGAACTTGCTTTTATCATGACCGGTGGAGATCTTGAGATTGCCGCCTGCCATGATGCCCGGGCGAAGCCGGACGCCAACGGGATGGGACGCGCCGAATTTCCGGCCGAATTTTTCGAGGTTCGAGAGGCTATCGATGTTGATGATGACACCGAGGGACTGGGCCTCTTCGATCTCGTCGAAGCCGATGCCATTGGAGGTATAGAGTATCCTTTCCGGCGGGAAGCCGGCATGGAGGGCGAGCTTCACTTCATTGACGGAGCTGCAATCGACGTTTGCGCCGAGATCGCGGATGTACCGTAATATATTGATATTGGTGAGGGCTTTGCAGGCATAGAAGAACAGGGTATTGCTGTTGTTGAAAGCCGTGGTCAGCTTGTCGTACTGCTGTTTGATCTTCGCGGCGTCATAAGCGTACAACGGGGTGCCGAACTCCTGGGCGAGCCGGGTAAGGTATGCTGGTGATAGAGATTCCTGCGACATGTTGGTTTAGGGATTTTCGGGTGCGTCAGGGTCTTCCGGAAATCCGGGGCCTTCGGGGTTTTCGGCTGCATCGGGATCTTCGGGTCCTGCAGGTGCGTCAGGGTCTGCAACGAGCAATTCACCTTCCTCGGTGATGACGAGGGGGGAGGCCTCGATGTCATCGGGCAAGGTCTCGGTGGTTCCGTGGGTGATGATGGTGGGTTCGACCAAGGTCTCGGCAAACACTTCCTTCAGCTTAGGAAGATCGGCAGGCGAATTGATGCCGAAGTAATCCATGAAGGTCTTTGAAGTGGCATAGACCAGTGGCTTGCCGGGCATATCCTCATTACGGCCGGTGATGTTGATGAGTTCTTTTTCGAGCAGCTTCTGAATGGAATAGTCGCTGCTGACGCCGCGGATGGCTTCGATCTCGCCCTTGGTGATGGGTTGCTTGTAGGCAATGATGGCTAGGGTCTCGAGGGCAGCGGAGGAAAGGCGTTTGAGGAATTTCTCGCCGTTGAGCTGGGCGATGGTCTTATGGTAGTCTCGTTTGGTGAGGAACTGCCAGCCGCCACCGCTTTCTCTCACTTCGAAGGGATAAAATTCGGAAGCATATTTTTCGATGATCCCGTCGATGGAGGTTTGAATCTGTTCGAGCGTAAGCTTTTCTTCCATGAAGCCGAAAGCATTATTGACCAGCTCGGTGAGCTCCATGGAGGTGAGCGGCTTGTCGCTGGCAAAGATGAGCGCTTCGATATGCGGGATGAT
>PMUF01000443.1 GCA_003167015.1 Chitinophagaceae bacterium
TATCGTGATGAAAGCATATTGCTGGGGCTGGGATACGCTCCGTATGAGTTGATGCTGCAGTTACTGGCCAAAGGTGATGATATCTTCACCGGTGGGCGGGAATATTATTCGCATCCCAATTACCGCGGCTTGGACAGGCCGGGGATGATTCATCAAAGCAGCGCTACGGGAATGCAGGCAATCCCTGCGACGGGAATAGCGCAGGGTATCCAGTACCTGCAACGGATTGGGCGGCTGCAAAGCGGAAGGTTGGGAGGTGAGAGGACGCACGAGGGTGCGGCCGATATACCCGAGCCTCGAAGGGTACGAACGAGCGAGGCGAGGGACGAAGCCTTGCGAAGTTCTAGCGGAAGCGTTGTGGTCGGGCAAGACAGGAATGAGGGAAGCGCCGGGGACAGCAAGGCGCGTGGAGCTGACGGGGGCGAGTCGCCGATCGTTGTTTGCTCACTGGGGGACGCCAGTATAACGGAAGGAGAGGTCAGCGAGGCCTTCCAATTTGCGGTGCTAAAGCGGTTGCCGATCATTTATCTTGTTCAGGACAATGAATGGGGGATCAGCGTCCGGTCGGAGGAATCACGGGTGATGGATGCATATGACTATGCGGGTGGGTTCAGGGGGATGGGCAGGATTCGGATTGACGGGACTGATTTTGCGGGAAGCTGGGTGTCCATGGGACAGGTGATCCGGGCGGTCCGCGGTGGAGGAGGGCCTTATGTGGTGCAGGCCAATGTTCCATTACTGGGGCATCATACGAGCGGTGTCCGGCGTGAATTTTATCGCGATCAACCGGATCTCGCCGCGCATGCCCGCAGGGATCCTTTGCCGCAGCTAAAGGCGAGGTTGCTGGCGATGCGGGTGGAAGAAGGGTTATTGCAGGATATTGAAAAAGAGGTGGTAGCGGCGGTGGAGCGTCAGTTTGCGGAGGCTGTGAATGCGGCCGAGCCTGATCCGGCCACTGTCGGCGATTTTGTATTTGTGCCTACGCCGGTGATCCGGGAGACCGGGGACCGGTCGCCTGCGGGCGGGGAGAAGGTGATCATGGTCGATGCGGCATTGTTCGCTGTCCGGGAATTGATGGAAGATTATCCCGAAGCTGTGTTATATGGGCAGGATGTAGGCCGGCGATTGGGTGGTGTCTTTCGGGAGGCGGCTACGTTGGGTGAAAGATTCGGTGATCACCGGGTATTCAATACCGCTATCCAGGAGGCTTATATCATAGGCAGCACCGTTGGCATGTCTGCTGTTGGCGTCAAGCCTATCGTGGAGATCCAGTTTGCGGACTATATTTATCCGGGATTGAACCAGCTGGTGACGGAGGTCTCCAAATCCTGTTACCTGAGCCAGGGAAAGTTCCCTGTACAGACGCTGATACGTATCCCCATTGGGGCGTATGGCGGGGGTGGTCCTTATCACAGTGGGAGTATCGAGACGACTTTGTTGTCGATAAAGGGGATCAAAGTGGTCTATCCTTCGAATGCAGCGGATATGAAGGGGCTGATGAAAGCGGCTTTCCTGGACCCCAATCCGGTAGTTATGCTGGAGCACAAGGGGCTTTATTGGAGCAAGGTGCCGGGTACGGAAGAGGCGAAGACTGTCGAGCCTTCGAGGGACTATGTGCTGCCGCTGGGGGTTGGCCGGCGGGTGCTGTCGGCTGATGAAGGCTATACTGATAACGGTGAAACGGCCTGTATCATCACTTACGGGATGGGTGTATATTGGGCGAAGAGTGCTGCCGCGCGTTATCCCGGCCGGGTCGAGATCATCGATCTGCGGACGTTGTATCCGCTGGATGAGGCGCTGGTGTTCGAGACGGTATGCAAGCACGGAAAATGTATTGTGCTGACAGAGGAGCAACAGAATAATTCTTTCGCCGAGGCGCTCGCCTGGCGGATTACCCGGCATTGCTTTTCCAGGCTGGATGCGCCGGTGGAAGTGATCGGCGCCTTAAATCTCCCTGCGGTGCCGATGAATATCTTACTTGAAAATGCGATGCTGCCTAATGCGGATAAGGTGGCGGAGGTACTGGGGGCGCTGTTGCGGGGGTGAGGAGGCGGTGGGCAACGGGTGCCTGCGGGTGTGGCGGGGTGTGGAAAAGTATTCTATAAGTCTATAAAAATAGTAGACTATTTATTTGGTGATTGGCGTATCGCCTATTATCTTTATTCCATCAAATCTGCGGTCATAGCAGATATCCCTGATGCCCTGGTTTGCGGCGTGATCTGCAGGGATGGCAGGTGGTTGTCTATTCCTGTTATATCAGCAGTTGCCAGGGCATCAGGGAATTAAAAAAAGAAATATGCAAAGACTCGCTTTCATATCATTTGTGGCTATTGTGGTCATCCTGCTGGCCTTTACCACTCATCACGGCTGATGAAAGGGGCCCCGACGCTGGCGCTGGCGTGAGGGTGATACCAGCCGGTGCCCCGGGCACGGACCAGGAAAATGACGCCGGACGAAATGTCCGGGGTGCATGAACCTGACGAGCCAGGCGGGCCGATAAAGAGGCGAGCCGATCAGTATTTCGTTAACTCTGGTTGTACTTCATCGATATAAGCCAAAATACCTCCCTTAAGATTATAGAGATTGGTGAATCCGAACTTCTCTTCCAGTTCGCGGATGGCCTTAGCGCTTCGTCCGCCGACCTTGCAATGCACGACAACGGGTCTGTCCCTGTCGATCTTTCCGCTGTTGGCGGCGACACTGCCGAGGGGGATCAATTCGGCCCCAATGTTGACGATACCATACTCATGCGGTTCGCGGACATCGATCAGCTGGAATTTTTCTCCCCGTACCTGCCAGTCGTAGAGTTCTTTGGCGGTAATTTCTTTCAGTTGGCGTTCTTCGACTGCGTGCATACCGCAGAATGCTTCATAATCAATGAGGGTAGTGATGGTGGGGTTATCACCATTGATAGGATTGTCCTTGCGTCTGCGGATGGTGAAGGTTCTGCTTTCGAAGTTCAGGGCATCGAAGATATAGAAGCGGCCGGCGAGCGTTTCGCCTGCGCCTGTGATGACCTTGATGACTTCCAGCGCCTGGAGGCTGCCGATGATGCCTGGCAGGACGCCGAGGACGCCGCCTTCGGCGCAGCTGGGCACCAGGCCCGGCGGGGGAGGGGTAGGATAGAGGTCGCGGTAATTGGGGCCCAGTTGGCCCTGAGCGTCGCGGTAATTGAAGACGGACACCTGGCCTTCGAACTGGAAGATGGAGGCATATACGTTGGGCTTGCCGAGTAATACCGACGCGTCGTTGACGAGATACCGGGTCGGGAAATTGTCGGTGCCGTCCGCGATGACATCGTAATCCTTCAGGATCTCCAGCGCATTTTGGGAATTGAGGTGTGTATTGTAAATATGCAATTTGATGTAGGGGTTGAGGCCTTCGAGGCGACGTCTGGCGGCTTCGACCTTTGGCTTGCCGATTTCATCTACGCCGAATAGTACCTGCCGCTGGAGGTTGCTGTCGTCGACGACGTCGAAGTCGACGATGCCGATAGTGCCGACGCCGGCGGCTGCCAGGTAGAGGAGAACGGGGCTGCCGAGGCCACCCGAGCCGATGACCAGCACTTTTGCCGCCTTCAGCTTCAATTGGGCTTCCATGCCGAAACCGGGGATGATGATGTGGCGGTTGTAGCGGGCGAGCTCTTCTTTGGTGAAGGGGGCGGCGGAGCCTGTGGATGAGGATGCGTCGGGACCGGGGACGCCGTGCGTTTCCGGGCTGCCGCCTGCGATGGCCGGGACGATGCTGATGACGGCGTCTTCTTTTACGGCGGTGTCTGCCTGCTGGAGATCGCGGATATCATCATTGCCGATAAAGATATTGACATAGGAGCGGATATTTCCGCCTTCGTCGAGCAGGTGTTTTTTCAGGTCGGGGAAATTTTGTGTCAGTTCCCGGAATGTGCTGTGGATCGTGCCGGGGCCGACCTGGAGCCGGGCGGTATTATTGGTGAACTTCCGCAAAGGAGTGGGGATGATAACTGTTGCCATTGTATGCGTGATTTTTTATTTTGAGTGAAATATTTATTTTGAGTGATCGATGATTGACAGTTTCAGGTGAATTGATAATCTGCGATTTTTTCTTCTTCGAATTGTTGTTCTTCGTTGAGGACCCAGGACCGGAAATGGATGGTGTTTGGGTCCATGACGGAAACGATGACATAGGAGAACCAGGGTTGGGCGGCTATCCTGTCGTGTTCGGAAGGAATGGCCGGGTGCTTCGGATGGGAGTGGTAGATGCCGAGCAGTGTCCAGTCATGGTCGAGGGCATGTTGTTCGGCCGTCATATAGTCGAGGGGCGAGATTTCGAATCGCCGTGTCTTGTCTCCTTGTTTGGAGTTGTCTACCACGAGGATGTCGATGACCAGACGGGTGCCGTCTCTTTCTTCCCTGCCGAAGAGGAACCCGCAACACTCGTCGGGGAAGGTGTTGAGTGCGTCATCTATCAATAGCTGTCTGATCCGGGGTTCGAGAATGATCATGTTATAAGAGTTTTTGAATGATTTCACTGTATTTGTCTGCATTGTCTGGCAGCACTGTCACCACGATGCCATGGTCCAGCTGATCAGCGATGCGGATGGCGCCGGCGAGGTTGGCTGCGGAGGAGGGGCTGAGGTGCAGTCCTTCTTTGTGCCAGGCTGTTTTGATGATCGCGTGAGCCTCTTCGGTGCTGACTGTCTCGTTGGCGTCAGCCACGGACGGGTCGTAGATCTCCGGCACGATAGCGGTCTCGAGGTGTTTCCATCCTTCCAGCCCGTGCAGGGCGAAATCCGGTTGCAGGGAAATCAGCCGGCGGGAGGGATTGAGTTGTCTCAGCCGTCGGCCGGTGCCGACAAAAGTACCGGTAGTACCCAGGCCGGCGACGAAATGGGTGATGCCGGGCAAAGCCTCAAAAATCTCCGGAGCGGTGGTGTGATAATGGGCCAGCCAGTTGTTGTCGTTTTTGTACTGGTCCGCATAAAAATAACGCAGAGGGTCTTCGGCAGCCATTGCCTTGGCTACCTGCTGGGCGCCGTCGGTACCTTCCATGCGGGAGGTAAGGATGAGACGGACGCCGAGGGATTCGAGGATCTCTTTGCGTTCGTGGCTGGCGTTTTCGGGAAGGCATAGCGCCACGGGTATGTGAAGGCGCCTGGCGATGTGCGCATAGGCGATACCGGTATTGCCGCTGGTGGCGTCGAGCA
>PMUF01000002.1:0-229 GCA_003167015.1 Chitinophagaceae bacterium
TTTCCGCATAGCTGTCGATATGCACGCCGGGGTTAAGGTAAGTGGAATCTTCCTGGCCCAGCCGGACTGCGCCGGGCTTGTGGATATTCACCGTCAGCCGGAAAACGATAACCTTCAGCGTATCCGGGCTGTTGTTGAAGTAGGTGATCTTCTCTGTACCGCGGATGAGCCGGTCCGGCGGGGCTGCATTGATGGTGATCTCGTAGCGGCCATGATTCTGCCAGTAGTT
>PMUF01000002.1:272-4527 GCA_003167015.1 Chitinophagaceae bacterium
ATTTTATCGGCAGGAAGATAGGAAGATTAGGGCAATCCTTTTAAAGAAATGTGCCGAAAGGAAAGGGGCCGGAAAGCGATCAGAAATTCACCACTTCCCAGTAGGCCTTCTTCGGCTGGCCGGCGGTATCGAACAGCAGGGGGTAGTTCTTTCTGCCGCGGACGGGATAATCGTCGAGCCAGGTGTGGGCGTCAGAGATGTTCCAGAACGTGAGGCCCGTCATTTTTCCTTTGTATTCCCGGAAGACGGAAAAGACCTTTTTGTACTGATCGGCCTGCTGTTGCTGTAGTTGCGGGGTATAGGCGTCCGATTCACCGGGTCGCAGGGTCCTCCTTTCCTTCTCCCAGGGGTAGACGGAGATATCCAGTTCCGTGATCTGCACTTTGAGGCCCAGGCCGGAGAAGAGATCGATCGTTGCCCGCAAATCGTCGGGGGATGGTTCGAAGATAGACCAGTGGGCCTGGATGCCAACGCCGGTGATGGGTATGCCGGCGTCCACCAGCTGTTTGAGCAGGCGGTATACCCGTTGTCTTTTTTCCGGCCGTTCGGTGTTGTAGTCATTATAGAACAGCTGTGCCTGCGGGTCGGCGGCGTGGGCGTATTCAAATGCTTTGGCGATGAATTCGTCACCGCAGATGCGGTACCACGGAGAATTGCGCAGAATTTGGGTATTGTCGGGGCCGCCATTGTCGGCTACGGCCTCGTTGACGACGTCCCAGGCGTAGATGCGGCCTTTGTAGCGGCTGACGACTGTCGTGATATGATCTTTGAGCCTTTTCAGCAGCACTTCTTTGCTGACGTCGTTGCCCTGTGCGTCTTTGAACAACCAGGGTGGCGTTTGTTCGTGCCAGCAGAGGTTATGCCCTCTTATACGCAGGCCATGAGCGGTGGCGAAATCGACGATGGCGTCGGCGTCTTTCCAGTTATATCGTCCTTCTTCCGGGTGGATGGGCCCCATCTTCATGGCGTTTTCCGGCGTGAGGCTATTGAACTGCTGCAGGATGAGCGTAGTGTCGGAACCGGTGATATTGCGGACGCTGACGGCTGCGCCGACAGGGAAGTAATCCTTATAATAATCTTTTAGTCCTTTGTCCGGCCGGCCGGTGAGGCAGAGGGCGCCGAGGAAGGCGGGGGCGAGGAGGAGCGAATGACGTGGCATGGCGGTTATCGATTTTGCGAATATGGAATGATGAGTGGTCTTAGCGGTTATCAGGTGATTCGGGTGGTCCCAGGTAGCTGGGTTTTACGCCGCCGGCGTCGACGACTATCTTTTGCAGTACGGGGCCGGGGTCGACGAACCAGTATTTGAGCACGTGCTGTCCGGGGGTGCCGATGTGGTGCTGTGAGGAGGCCGTGCGGATATTGTCTGCCACCATCTTATCCCATACACCGCGGGCCTCGTTGCCGGTACTGCAATCGATGAGCTGGGGCGTTTCGTCGTCGAAGGAGACGGCGATGCGGATGGGGTGGCGGTTGAATTCCGNNGGCTGTTGCCGCCGGGCGTTTGTGCGGGCGCCGTGACGGGTGAGGCTTCGACGCCGGACAGGGTGCGGCCCAGGTCGGGGACGGTTTGCCATTGGATGCCGTTGCCTTCGATGGCGCGGGCATAGTGTTGTGCTTCGATGGAGACATAGCCATCGGTCTCTATGAAGCCTTCGAAGTGGCCGGGTTTGGGATTTGGCGGGTTATCGATCGAGATGGTGACGGAGACTTCGGTGCGGTCGGGGCCGGAGATGATGAGGGGGGCCTGGTGTCGGCCGGAGGGCGCTTTGGTCCAGTCGACGTTGATCCATAGGCGCTGATCTTTGTCGATGGGGGTGGCGGATTTTGTGCCGGGATCGGCGGGGCCGATTTGTATCCAGGGTGCGCCGGGGCGGATGGTGTAGGTGAAGGGGGTAGTACTGCGGTTGAAGATGTCGATATAGTGATCGGCGGATTGATAGGGATTGAAGGTGGGGAGGTGAGCCCTAGCCGTGTCGTTGGGCCACCAGGCGGAGGAGCCTTCTACGGCGATACCCCAGGAGGGGGTGGCGGAGAGTGTGATGCTGTCGACGCGCGGCATGGTGTTATAGCGGGGCTCCTGCCAGGATATATAGCCGATATGTGTCTGATCCATCATGTGGTCCCATTTGCCGCCGGCCATTTCCTTGTTGTACTGATGGGAGAGGAGGGAGTCTTTTTTGAAGAGGCTGATGGCTTTTGCTGCGAGGTCATTGGTGGCGGCTCTTCCCTGGGCGGCGTAGAGGCGGTTGAGCGCTACCGTGTAATAGAGTTCGTTGAGGTTGGCGCAGGCGAGGACGGGAAAGAGTACCAGTTGGTAATAGGCGTCCCGGTATTTGGGCGGCAGCTGCCGGTCAATCGATTGCGCTTGTTCGGCCAGTGCGTTGTAATCGGCGACGACTTTTTCGGCCTCGCGATAGTTCAGCAGGCTGTAGGAGTCGGGCGATAATAGCTCAGGTTTACGTCGGCCATTGTATTTTGTGTAGAGGGTCAGGATATCAGCGATGGAGTCGGCGAAGGTGGGGCCGAATTGTCGCCTTGCCCACTCACGGGTATAGTCCGGTAGTTTGTCGGCGGGCCATTGGCGGGGGCTCCAGGCATAGTCCATGAAAAACTCAATCGGGAATTCCATCGGCTTGATATCACCGACATTGACGATCCAGATGCGGTCGTCGCCGTATGCTGCGGTGAGGTGCATTTCTTCCCAGACGCGGGCTATAGGATTTGTGTTCAACCATTTGTAATTGCGGGGGCCGCCGACGTAATCGAAGTGGTAGTACATCCCGTAGCCGCCGCCCCTGGGGTGGTCGTCGGGACGGGGCAGCTTGCGGACATTTCCCCAGTTGTCGTCGCAGAGCAGCAGGGTGACATCGTCCGGCACGCGCATCCCCTTGTCATAATAATCCTGTACTTCCTTGTACAGCGCCCAGGACTGGGGTGTAGCCGATGGGTCTTTGCCGGTGACCTTCGCGATGATGGCACGTTGGTCGGTGACGATCTTTTCGAGGAGGGCGATGTTGCTGCCATCCGTCATAGGTTTGTCGCCGTCGCCTCTCATCCCTATCGTGACGATGCTTTCATGGTCCGCCATGTTGACGATGCCTTTTGTCCAAAAGCTGTCCAGCACCGATGCATTCGTCTCGTAGTTCCAGGGGCCGGTACCATATCTCTTCCATTCCTGCTGGGCTCTCAGCATGGGTTCGTGGTGGGAGGTGCCCATGACGATGCCATATTGGGCTGCGAGGATGGGGTTCTCCGGGTCGTCGTCGTTGAAGGCATTGCCCCACATGGCGGGCCAGAGGTAATTGGCTTTGAGCCGCAGGAGGAGCTCGAATACATGTTCGTAGAAGAGGTGGTTGAAGTTGCCGTACTTTTCATGGACCCAGCCGCTGAGGGCAGGCGCTTCGTCGTTGATGAAGAAGCCGCGGTATTTTATGGCCGGAGGGCCGGATTGGAAGATCTTACTGCTGCGGAAGAACAAGGGGTTTTTGTGTGGTACGGGGACATTCGCCCACCAGTGCCAGGGGGAGACGCCCATTTGTTTCGACAGCTCGAAGATGCCATAGGCAGTGCCTCTGCGGTCGCTGCCGGCGATGATGAGGGCGCGGCCGACACCGGTTATGGGTTGGCGGACCGTCTTAAGGATATACGATTCCCATTGGCCGTTCAGCGAGGAGGGGATCATATTTTGGCGGGCTAGCCGTTGGATGAGCGGCGATTGGTCGAGGCTGCCGATGATAATGAGGTCAGGGATGAAGGGCTGTTTGGAGAGATCGGTGATGATGTCGGGTTTGACGCCTGTCACGCGCCGGATATCTTCCTGCAGTAAAGTGGCGGCTTTTCCTACCAGCCAATGATCGTTAGGATCCACGTAGATAGGTGCTACGCAGGTCCACGTCGGGTAGTGAGCGACGATGGGAAAATCGTCGGGGGAGGGCTGGTCAGGGACCATGTCCTGGGATTGTGCGGTAAGCGCCGTCAGTGCGGCGAGCAGGCAGCTGAGTATTTTTTTCATTCGATATGGTTAAACGAGCTCTGCATTTTTGCCGGGGTGGGTGTTCAAAACCCAATTGAGTTGCCTCCGTCCACGGGCAGTACTACGCCTGTCAGGTATTTGGCCTGGTCCGATGACAGGAAGAGGGCGGCATCGCCAATATCGGCCGGATCACCCAGCCGGCCCAGCGGGGTGCGGGCGAATACTTTCTTTTTTCTTTCGGGGTCGCCGTTGAGGGCTTTGGATGACATATCCGTGGCG
>PMUF01000535.1 GCA_003167015.1 Chitinophagaceae bacterium
CAGCCGAAGCTCGACATTCCCCATCCCTGCCAATAGCAGCGGAGCGTTACCATTGGTCTGCAACGCCTTGGAATACAAGTCCTGCGCTGCCAAAGAATCCTTCATGGCCAGCAAAGTCTGACCATCCCAATAGATAGCATCTATATTGTTGGGATTAGACGCCAGGATCTTATCAAAAACGTCCTTCGCACTCTTGTACCGCTGGTAATACAGGAATTTCTTTCCCTGATCCACCGATTGCGCAAATACTACATTGCAGAGACCTGCAAAGCCTGCCACCAGTAAGCTGATTCGCATCTTGTTCTTCATTTACTTAAGCTTTGTTTAAGAAGTGTGTAAATTTATTGAAATCTGGTTTAAAAGTTTATAAAAGTTTAGACAAAAGTTTCCCCGCCACTCTCACCCGCTTTCCCCGCCGCTCTCGCCCGCTCTCTATTGATGGATCTGTGCATCCCTGATTTCAAAAGGCATATTCGCCGGATACAAATACGCCTTATAAAAGATCAGCTGGCCGCGCTCATACAGCAGGAAATTGCAGAAATTATTCCCTACCCCGCTCCAGTTCTCTTTCAGGATATAATACAAACTCCGGACCAGCGGGTACCGCTTCAAAGCAATATTGGCCTGGTAAGGTTTCACATAGGTTTCACCCCCGCAGCTCGTGCATCGCAACGATGCAATGTTGATTTTGCTCAGAAAGCTCGAATGCGTCGTATCCCCCAGGTCTCCGATCCAGCTCACCCCAATAAAGCCTATCGCTTTCGGATGGGCGGCTACATAATCGATGACCCCTTCACTGGACCTTGCAGCGGTTACATTTTTCCCTAATGGCTGCCCACGAAGAATGCTGTCTATCGCAAACCGCACCGTACTCGTTTCCGACACCCCGTCCATCACCGGCTGGTGTGTTACATCCGTTCCATTCAACATATTCTGCAGATCCTTGATCTCGAATATAGAGTCCTTGGAAGACTTGTTGACGATGACCGCAATCGCATCATAGGCCAATACTTTAACCGAGGGCTGCAAATGAAAAGAGTCATTATAGAACTTCTCCTCATCCAATGTCAGCCCCCTGGTCACCAGCACCATCCGGGTACTGTCGGTAGTCAGATCGCGCAGACATTGGGCTTCAGCCTTGTAATGAGGAATGATCTTCGCATTGGGAAAAGAGGATTCGAAGACCTTGATCTCCGAATCGATCACCGGGCGGAAAGATTCGTCGACACTGATATTGATGGTGCCATTGATGGGGGACTCCTGCGTGCCTTTAGTTGCACCGCCACCACAGCCGGCTATCAGCCAGCTTGCTACTAATCCGATCAGTATACCTTTACCTTGCATAATTAAAAGTCCTCCGAAATGAGCCTTCATCAATTGAAATAATCTTTCCTCGACCCGCGATAAACGCGGAATCCGCCGTATAGTAGACAAAGGCCAGCGAACATATAACGCAAATCGTTCGTGATGCTGAAAGTGAACCCCAGTTTCGGACCCACCAAAAAGAACACCCCAAACCCAAAAATGATGATGCCCATCCCGTAATCCAATATGGCCCTTCTCAGGACATAACCCCTTTTCCGCACGTCATCGTCCTCATTTTCCATGATGAACCTAAGTTTTTATTGTGTTGGTCGGGCAAATTAACAAAATCTACTCAAAAACAACCACCTCCATCCGACAGATAACTTATTAAATTGATATTAATATGTGATCGCCAACCCTTCTTCAATCACTACGCTGTTTTCCCTATATGAGATGCCCCCGACTTCCCATTCCATAATCTCCGTACTTTTGCGCCCATGTCATTACGCATCTTAATGGTTTGCCTGGGCAATATCTGCCGCAGCCCCCTCGCCGAGGGCATCCTCCGGGAAAAAGCCCGGGCCGCAGGCCTGGACTGGAAAGTAGATTCCGCAGGCACCAACGGCTACCACACCGGCGAAGCCCCCCATCGCCTATCGCAAAAAGTCGCTCGCCATAACGGCATCGACATCAGCCACCAACGGGCCCGCCAATTCACAGTCGCTGATTTTCAACGTTTTGATAAGATCTACGCCCTGGCAGGCGACGTGGTCGACGATATCCGCCGTATCTCCGGCAAGCAATTCGATCCGAAAAAGGTCGACCTCCTCATGAATGAAGCCCACCCCGGCAAAGACGAAGACGTTCCCGACCCCTGGTATGGACCCGAACCCGGCTATCATGAGGTCTACGCCATGATCGACGCAGCCACAGACAAAATCATCGCCAAATACAGCGCAAAAGAGCCCGCCAAAAATCCTTAAAGCATGAGCACCAAACCCTCCCTCCCCCAGGGCACCCGCGATTTCGGCCCCGAAACCGTCCGCAAACGAAAATATATCCTCGATACCATCCGCAGTATCTTCGAACTGTATGGCTACCAGCCCCTGGAAACCCCCGCCATGGAACAGCTTGATACCCTCATGGGCAAATATGGCGAAGAAGGCGACAAACTCATCTTCAAGATCCTTAATAATGGCCTCGGCGACCCCAAAAACATCGACAAGGCCCGGGCCGCCTTCGAAAATGTCTTAAAAGGGAAAAACGACGCCAATCTCACCGAACGCGCCCTGCGCTATGACCTGACGATTCCCTTTGCCCGCTATGTCGCCATGAACCACGGTCAGCTCACGTTTCCGTTCAAAAGATACCAGATACAACCCGTCTGGCGGGCCGACCGTCCCCAGAAAGGCCGCTACCGCGAATTCTACCAATGTGACGCCGACGTCGTCGGCAGCCACTCGCTTATCAACGAAGTAGAGCTCGCCTCTATCTATGACACCGCCTTCCGGAAACTCGGCATCCCCGTGGAGATCAAGGTCAACAATCGCAAGATCCTTGCCGCCCTGGCCGAAGTCTGCGGGAAGGCGGATAAGATGACCGATATCACCGTCGCCATCGACAAACTCGACAAGATCGGCCTCGAAAAGGTCAAAGAAGAACTGGCCCAGCGCGGCCTGAATGATACCCAAATCAGCACCATCGAAAAATACCTCACGCTCGACGGCGACAACGCCCAAAAGCTCACCGCGCTAAAGACTCTCTTCAGCACCAACGACACGGGCCTTAAAGGCATCGCCGACCTGGAATTGATCCTCGCGTACCCCGGAGCCCCCCCAGCCCTCCTTATCGACCTCACGCTGGCCCGCGGCCTTAATTATTATACCGGCGCCATCTTCGAAGTAAAAGCCCTCGGCGTCCAGATGGGCAGCATCGGCGGCGGCGNNGACCGGATCTACGACGTCATGGAAGAGCTCAAACGCTTCCCCGACACCGTCCACACCAGCACAAAAGTGCTCTTCTTCAACCTCGGAGATCAGGAATCGAAAGCCGCTTTCGGCCTCCTCCAACAACTTCGTGACCGCGGCATCGCAGCCGAACTCTACCATGAACAGGCTAAATTCGATAAGCAATTCAAATACGCAGAGAAGAAAGCTATCCGCTATGCCGTCATCATCGGCGCCGAAGAGCTCGCCGCCGGCCAATGCAATCTCCGAGACCTGCAGGATCGATCCCAAACGACAGTTTCTTTTGCCGAATTGTTGAAAAAGACGGACTTTTAGGATAACGCTATCCTTTATGAAAAAAATGTTCTTTTACCTGGGCGTTGCCCTGATCGCCAGTTGTCTTGCCCAGGCGCAATCCGATGCTATTTTTCAGCATCTTCCTTCTAATGCGAATACCGTTGTCCGGGTCAACCTGCCGGTCATGGCTTCAAAGGTGGATCTTCCGAGCCTTCTCAGCCACTTGCCCATCAAGTCAGATATAGGCCAGCTGCTAAAAGACCCCGCATTGGCAGGCATTGACCTGCACCAGGATGCTTATATCACCATGTCCGGAACTGCCGCCGATAGTGCAACCTACACCTGTATCATCTTTCATCTGGTCGATTCCGGTCGATTGACCTCTTTCATTAAGACCCATTACTCTAATGTCGACTTTTCCCCGACGAAAAATCACACCCGCGCAATAGGGCAGTATTCAGAAACGGTAGATCCATCGGCTCCCGACAGCGTTGCCCGGGAAGAATCCAGCATCGGGTTCGCCTGGAATGACCGGCTGGCCGTAATCACCTTACTGAAGGTCACTATCAAAAATCCCAACCTCGACGATCCGCAAGAGTGGTACGTCGGCAAGGCGGTCGGCCAAAGCCTGGCCACCCTGCAAGGTTATCCCCGCTCCTCTTTTACGACCAACCAGACTTTCATTACCGGGTTTTCCGACGACGCAGATCTGACCATGTGGAGCACCGGTAGCAACAATTTTATGGCGATGTCAAAAATGATGACCCACCTGCCCGGCAACTATGGCAAGGCCGCCTTTGCACCGCAACATCATTCGATTTCCATTACTCATCTCCGGTTTGAAAATGGCAGATTATTGCTGACCTCAGCAGCTATCCTGCCTCCCGACACCGCAGCAGTCATGCAGAAACTGGTCAGTCGCCCTTTCAGCGAAAACCTCGCGGCAAAACTACCCCAGGGCAGCTTGCTGGGAATGGCATCAATGCACCTCGATCCTTCCGTCTTCATCCCCTTCGTCAAACTATATCAGCCTCAGCTGGATTCGATGCTGCACAACAAAACGCCCGACGTGTCACGGTTGATAAATGCTTTCAAAGGCGACTTTCTGGTGGCAGCGATCGCCCCGCAGGGAGATACGGGCGCAAATGCAAAGCCAAATATATATTTTATAACCACCATTAACGATCGGTCCGCATTCCTCAACGTCGCCCATCAGATCCACCTCATCAGGGATTCTGCGGCCGGCGCCATGCCCGATACAGGCCGGTCGATGCTGGGCAAGCTAAAGACCTCATATGCTATCCATGACAGCATTTGTGTCTTCAGCCGCAGCCGCGATCTGGCGGACGGCTACTTTACCACGACACCACACACACCCGGCTTGCTGTCTGACGATTTTCGCAATAACTATTTTACCCTTGTAATTGACATCAAGGCCGTGCTGGCTTTTCTGCAAAATAGCCCGAAAGGAAATAACCAGCAGCCAGCCAAAGCACAGCAAATGAAGGCCATCCTCGGCCAGTTCGACAGATTCACCGTAACACTGGGCCTCCGCCATGGAAATGAAATGACCTCTTCCTTCGAGATCAGACTGACTGACCCATCGGCCAACAGCCTGAAACTGTTAAGCGGGTTTTTTATGCACTAAAACCCGAATCCCAACTGTAATAAATCATCGGTCGAAAAAAATATTTCCTACTAATTTGGTAGACTAATAAAATTTTAACATCTTTGTCCCGCATTACTGTCTTATAAACTATTATTTATGCAACCGACAACTGCAAACGAGTATCTCTTCTCCGGACACATCTCCCGCAAAGTCCAGTACAGCGGGATGCTGCTGAAGATTTCCTGTTGTTGTCGTTTCTGCTGATCCGCCCTATCTCCCATGCGGCTGCCAGCGGCAAAAAAAGCCGTCCACGACGGCCAGTTCCCAAGTAATAATTAATCATCACATGAATTAAACGGAAAAAACCCGGTAAACGAATTTACCGGGTCAACCGATGGCGCCGGCCTGTAACGCCAATCACTAACCGGCAACCATCTGAATCCAGTAACGATAAAATATCATCACATGAATCGTCAGCAAAGGTATGCAAAATTACCCTGGCCGGGTTTTCTATCGCCACTACTAATCAGCTTAGTGATCGCCCTCGCACTGCAGGGCCTCTCCCCCACCCGCGTGTATGCGCAGAATAAGAATGTCGAACTCGTCGGCCGCGTCACCGACGAAAAGACGGGAGATCCCTTGCCGGGCGCCGTCATCCACATCAAAGGCACTACCCACGAAGTGCTGTCGGACAACAACGGCGAATTCAAATTCATTACCGGACAACGGGTACCGGTGACCTATATCGTCACCTACGTGGGCTATAAGGCAAAAGAAATACAGGTCGATAACTATGACCATGCAGAACTGAAATTACAAGGCGTCAACGCACAATTGAATGATGTCGTCGTCGTAGGCTATGGCACCCAGCGCCGCAGCGACGTGACAGGCGCGGTAGCCGCAGTCAACAAAACAGCCCTCGGCCAGCCCGAGGTCAGCTTCGACAACCTCCTGCAGGGCTCGGTGTCGGGCGTTGCCGTCACCCAGGCCAGCAGCCAGCCAGGCAGCACAGCCAGCATCCGTATCCGCGGCGGCAACTCGATCTCCTTCAGCAACGACCCGCTGTATGTCATCGACGGCTTCATCGTCTATAATAATAACAACTTCACTAACTCAGGCGCCACCACGGGTGCCAGCGTCAACGCCCTGACCACGATTAACCCCAGCGATATCGAATCGATCGAGATCCTTAAAGACGCGTCCGCTACAGCCATCTACGGTTCCCATGGCGCCAACGGTGTCGTCATCATCACCACCCGGAGGGGTAAGAAAGGCACGGATGAAGTTAATTATTCCGGATACTATGGCTCTCAATCGGTGACCAAAAAACTTCCGCTGCTCGACGCCTCCCAATGGGGCGCGCTGGTCAACGACATCAATCTCAGCGACGGCGTGGCAAATACCTACAGCGACTCGGCCCTCAACGCCCTGGGCAAAGGCTCGGACTGGCAAAGCGCCGGCATTCGAAAGGCCCCCGTACAAAACCACGAACTGTCGATCTCCGGCGGCGACGACCGCAGCAAATACCTGGTCGCCGGCAACTATTTCGATCAAAACGGCATCCTCTACAACACAGGCTTCCAACGTTATTCCGGTCGGGTGAATTACGAACGGAATCTCAACGACGCCTTCCGCATCAACCTCAACGTCTTCGATAGCCACTCGCAACAAACCCAGCTCACCGGCACGGGCTACGGCGCCGTGGCCATCGGCAACGCCTGGTCTACCCTGCTACAGACGGTACCTGTCGTGCCGATCAAAAATGCCAACGGCAGTTTTAATATCGATAACCCTTACCTGACCACTCCTACGAACCCCTTACAGGATATCATCCAGACCACCAACCAAAGCAACCTCAACCGACTCCTCGGTAACTTCTCGGCAGAATACAAACTGATCCGCGACCTTACCCTCAAAGTCAGCGCAGGCGTCGACCAGATCGGCACCAAACAGAACCTGTACGAACCATCCACTACCGCCAACGGCTATGCAGTGAATGGCTTTGGCAGCGTCGGTACCGTCACCGCCACGACCTGGCTCAACGAGAACACCCTCACCTGGACACCGACATTCAATAACGCTCACTTTGTCAACGTACTGGCCGGCTACACTACCCAGGTCGAGAATGATCAGGAGGCAGTGGCCACAGCGGAAAACTTTCCCAATAACCTGACCAGCTATAACGACCTGAGCTCCGGCGCCACGGCCTTGCTGCCTTCCAGCAGCGCTCACCACAGCGTCATCAACTCCTACCTGGGCCGCATCACCTACTCGTACCTGCATAAATATAACGTCACCGCCTCCGTGCGGGCCGACGGATCGTCGGTACTGGGAGCCAATCACAAATGGGGTTATTTCCCAAGCCTCGGTCTCTCATGGAATGCCAGCCCGGAAGGCTTCTTCCACAACCTGACCACCGCTGTCAGCAACCTCAAACTACGGGCTTCGATCGGTCAGACAGGCAACTCAGGCGTACCACCCTACAGTTCGCTCGCGTCCCTGTCGGCAACCAATTATTACTTCGGTAGCACCTCGACTCTGGTCACCGGCCTCGCTCCCACCCAGCTCGCCAACCCGAACCTCAAATGGGAGACGACCACCCAATACGACGCCGGCTTCGACCTGGGATTCCTCAGCAACCGCGTTAACCTTGTTTTCGATGCTTATTATAAGAAGACGACTGACCTGCTCTTGAACGTACCTCTGCCCGAATATTCCGGCTACACCACCGCCCTCGAAAATGTAGGCAGCGTCCAGAACAAAGGCATCGAGTGGGCCCTCAACACGGACAATATCCGCGGCCATTACTTCACCTGGAAGTCAAGCCTCACCTGGGGCGCCAACCGCAACAAGATTCTCAGCCTGGGCCCCGGCGTCAGCTACTATTATCCCGTGGCGCCTACCGGCCAGCAATCACCGGTCATCGTACAGGTGGGCCTGCCCGTTGGTACCTTCTGGGGCTATTCCACGGATGGCCTGCTGACAGCCGCCGACCTCGCGAAGGGCGTCCCCCTCCTCACCGGCGTGCCACAGCAAGTGGGCGACCAGCGATATGTCGCCCTCGACGGCCATACCAGCGTCACCACAGCGGACAAACACAACCTGGGCAGCTCTCAGCCGACGTTCACCTTCGGGTTCACCAATACGTTCACTTACCGGGACTTCGACCTGTCTTTCCTCATCCAGGGCTCGTACGGCAACAAACTGTTCAATCAATTGCAGCAACAATTAGAAAAGCCTACCCTTGCCCTTAACGCCTCTGCCACCCTGCTCAACCGCTGGAGCACTACCAACCCCGACGGTACCCTGCCCCGCGCAACCAACTCTCCCGTACCGCAGATCATCGACCGGTATGTGGAGAACGCCTCGGGCGCCCGGCTCAAGAACCTGTCGTTGGGCTACACTTTTTCTCAACGTACCGTTGCAGGCATCCATGCCAAACAATTGCGGGTCTACGTGGCAGCACAGAACTGGGTCACGATCACCCATTACCATGGCTACGATCCCGAAGCGAATTACTTCGACACGGATAACACCAAAACAGGCATCGATTACGGCATCTACCCGGCCTTCCGGACTTTCCTGGGCGGCTTAAACATCACCTTTTAATTCATTTGATCATGAAGACACGATATTTTCTACCAGCACTCCTCTTCCTGGGTTGCAACAAACTCCAGGAAAACCCCG
>PMUF01000172.1 GCA_003167015.1 Chitinophagaceae bacterium
AGCAGCCGGACGGACACTGGCCCCAGAATATGTGGATCGATGGCACTCCATACTGGAATGGCCTCCAAATGGATGAGACCGCATTACCCATTCTACTGTTGAACCTGGCCTATCGCGAAAAAGCTTTGGACCTGGAAGCTGTGCACCAGTTCTGGCCTATGATGCGGGCAGCCGCAGCTTATGTGGCCCGTAACGGTCCGGTCAGCGCCCAGGACCGATGGGAGGAGGATCCCGGCTATTCTTCCTTTACATTAGGTGCGGAAATAGCCTCGCTCCTGGCGGCCGCGGACATGGCGGAGTTGAACAACGAAAAGTCGACCGCCGTTTATCTCCGGGAAGTTGCCGACACCTGGAATGGCTGTATTGAACAGTGGACCTATGTATCAGACACGGACTGGTCCCGCAAACACGAAGTGGCTGGATATTATGTCCGGACTGCGCCGGTAAAAAAAGGAGAAAGCGGTTCATTGCTCATGAATCCCGTCCATGTAAAGAATGTGTCTTCGGACGAATCGACGCGACTGGCCATTCACCTGATCAGTCCGGNNCTGGCCCTGGTAAGGTTCGGGTTACGGGCAGCCGACGATCCGCGCATCCGCGATACGATAAAGATCATCGACGATCTGCTGAAGATAGAGACTCCCGGCGGTCCCACCTGGCATCGGTACAACGACGATGGCTATGGAGAACATGCCGATGGCGCGCCATTCGACGGGACAGGCATCGGACGCGGCTGGCCGCTACTCACCGGGGAACGGGGTCATTACGAACTCATGGCAGGCAGAGAAGAAAAAGCAAAAGAACTAAAAGCAGCGATGCAGTATTTTTCCAACGAAGGCGGCCTGATCTCCGAACAAGTATGGGACCAGCCAGACATACCGGCTCGGGAGCTTTATTTCGGACGGCCTTCCGTGTCGGCCATGCCCCTGGTCTTGGCGCATGCCGAATACCTTAAGCTGCAGCGTTCACTGCTTGACGGCCAGGTCTTCGACTTGCCGCCGCAAACGGTTGACCGGTATATTAAACAAAACACCAAATCCATGCTGGCATTGTGGCGTTTTAATCACAAGATACAAAAGATGGAGTCGGGTAAAATTCTCCGCATTGAGTCGCTGACCGAGGCCGTCATTCATTGGAGCGATGATGACTGGCAAACGACGAGTGACGCGAAAACCGTCGATACGAAACTTGGAATACATTACGCAGATTTGCCAACCATGGGACTTCCGAAGGGCGGATCGGTACAATTCACCTTTTACTGGCCGGAAGCAGGCTGCTGGGAAGGTGTAAATTTCATAGTGAAGGTTTCCTGATAGAACGAGCCATTCGATTTCAGTTCATCAATCAGACTTAATTTTCCATGGCAGATACCTACGACATCATCATCATTGGCACGGGCGCAGGGGGCGGTACACTATTACACAAATTGCGAAATTCCGGTAAAAAGATACTGGTCCTTGAGAGGGGCGGCTTCCTTCCCAGAGAAAAAGAAAATTGGAACAGCAAAGAAGTCTTTCAAAATGAACGCTATCATACAAAAGAAGTCTGGAAAACCGCCGAAGGAAAAGACCTGCATCCCGGCACCGGCTATTGGGTCGGCGGGAACACAAAAGTATATGGCGCAGCCCTTTTCCGGTTAAGAGAGCGGGATTTCGAAAAAGTTGAACACGCCGGCGGCATTTCACCCGAATGGCCACTGAAGTACAAAGACTACGAACCTTATTATACTGAAGCTGAAAAACTATATTGCGTGCATGGAAAAATGGGCATCGATCCCACCGAACCATTCCGCAGCGGAGAGTACCCTTTCCCGCATCTTAGCCATGAGCCACGTATCCAGGAATTGCATGACCATCTTGTCCATAGAGGGCATCAGCCCTTTTATATGCCCATTGCCGTCAAACTCAATGAGGCCGACCGGCTGAACAGTGAATGCATCCGCTGCAATACCTGCGATGGATATCCCTGCATGATACACGCCAAAAGCGACGCCGATATCAATTGCGTTCGGCCTTCATTGGCCAACGATAATGTTACACTGCTCACCGGGGCGAAAGTTGAACGCCTCGTGACCACCGCCAATGGGAAGGAAATCGACTATATAGAAGTGACTTACAACGATGAGCCCGTGCGGTTCAAAGCCTCCATCGTGGTCGTAGCGGGCGGAGCGATCAACTCAGCCGCTCTCTTGTTGAAAAGCGCCGATGACAATCACCCTCAGGGATTGGCCAACAGCAGCGGCCAGGTAGGCCGAAATTTCATGAAGCACCTCAGCGCCGCCATGCTCGGCCTGAGCACCACGCCCAATCCCACAAAATTCCAAAAGACCCTGGCGGTTAACGATTACTATTGGGGAGAACCAGGCTTCGCCTTTCCCATGGGTCATATACAATTGCTAGGCAAATCCGATAAAGACCAGATCTCCCCCGATGCCCCCGCGATCACGCCTGGTTTCGTGCTGAGCGAGATGGCTTCCCATTCCATTGACTGGTGGTTCACCAGTGAGGACCTGCCTGTACCTGATAATAGGGTGCAGATTGCGAATGGACAGATTCACCTCGACTATAAGGTTAATAATACCGAAGGATTCGAACGGTTGATCAACAGATGGAAACATGTCCTGGGAGAAATTTACACCGGACATATCTTTTTGGATCACGGTATTTATCTGAGCAAGGATATTCCGCTTGCAGGCGTTGCACACCAGGTAGGCACCTGCCGTTTCGGGACCGATCCCGCCACCACCGTACTCGATATCCATTGCAAAACACACGATATCGAAAATCTCTACGTCGTCGATGGCAGTTTCTTTCCTTCTATCGGCGCTGTAAATCCTTCCCTGACGATCATGGCCAATGCGTTAAGGGTCGGCGAACACTTAATGGACCTACTAGGTTAAACCCAGCCCTCTTGCCTTTATACCGGACCATACATTTTCGCAAATATATCGATGAAGCGCTCGGCTTAGGTATATTCATGTTTTCCGCCGGTTTTTTTGATGCCCTTATCAATTACCCCGGCCTGCCTATCTTGCACCATCTGCCCTCCGCCCTATTGAGACGCTTTTTGGTCGGCCTATCCATGGGACTTACCGCATTCTATATCTTTACCTCTCCCTTTGGACGAAAATCCGGCGCCTATATCAACCCAGCCATCACCCTCGTCCGATACCGCCTCGGGGACATTGACAAGACAGACGGCATCTTCTACATCTTCTTTCAATTCCTTGGCGGCGCCCTCGGCATGTGGCTCGTCGTCCTGCTCTTTCCTCATTGGATGAAAAGTCCCGATGTCAACTATATCGTTACCGTTCCCGGTAAATCAGGTACGACCGTCGCATTTCTGCTTGAATTCCTCCTCTCCTTTCTACTCATCATCATCGTCCTGGCTATGGAAAAAAAAGAAAGGATCGAAAAATTCGCCCCGCTCGTCGTGTCCGCCCTGATCACCCTCTTCATCACCTTCGAATCGCCCTACAGCGGCATGAGTATCAACCCGGCCCGTACTTTTGCCTCCGCCATCGTCGCCGGGCAATGGACCGCCTTTTGGTTGTATTGTGTCGCCCCCGTTGTCGGCATGTGGGCGGGCACTTCCCTGTTCCTGCTTGCAGAGCGTAAAATCAAATATGAGGCAGGCAAAAAGTGCAGGTAAAGAACGTGGCTATTGCTCATGCACCCAGTTTATCCTTCAGGACCACCTCCGTATTTTGTTCTGCCCCATTTCGCAGGAACGTGATCTTCACTTTATCCCCCGGTTTCTGGGTGGCGATCAGTTCTGCGAGCCGCGCATCTGCATTTACTTCCTCGTCATTGATCTTTATGATCACGTCTCCCTTTTGCAGACCTCCTTCCCCCGCGGCCCCGCTGGGATCGACGTCCATGACGAGTACACCCGCGACATCATCGTTTATCCCCAGCTCTTTTTTCTTTTCGTCATCCAGGCCTTCGGGCGCCATGCTGATCCCGAGATAGCCCCGCTGCACTGAGCCGTATTTCATGATATCGCTGATCACTTTTTGCATCAGGTTGGAGGGAATGGCATAGGCGTATCCGGCAAAGGAACCTGTTGTAGAGGCAATCGCCGAATTGATCGCAATCAGCTCCCCATTGGTATTTACCAGAGCGCCCCCGCTGCTTCCTGGATTCACTGCGGCATCGGTCTGAATAAAAGATTCCACTGGCGCGGCAGCCTGGGTATTTATGCCGATGTTCCTGGATTTCGCGCTGACGATACCTTGGGTAACCGTCACGTCCAGGTTCAAAGGATACCCGATCGCCAGCACCCACTGTCCCAGTACGACATCGTCTGAATTTCCAATCGCCATGACAGGAAGATCCTGAGCGTCTATCTTTATCAATGCCAGGTCCGTATTGGGATCCGCACCCACCAACGTCGCAATGTAATTTTTACGGTTGTTCAGGGTAACCGTGATCGACGTAGCTCCATTCACTACATGATTATTGGTGACGATATATCCGTCACTGCTGATGATCACTCCCGAGCCGGATGCCCGTTGATCTTGTTCCTGCGGCTCCTGGCCCTGATCCGGCATCTCCTGACCGTCCGCCTCCTTGAATTTAGTCGTAGTCTTGATGTGCACGACGGCCGGCACAGCGGCAGAGGCCGCCTTTTCAAAATCTATCGGTTGCTCAGCCTCTTTGATATAGGAAGTCTTAACAACAGGCGTTTTGCTTTCATCCGTTATACTTGTAAATGGTCCCTGCCCCCGGGCAAATAAACAGCTTCCGGTGACTGCAAATGCAGCCAGAAGCATTGCCTTGCTCTTCATTTTCATTTTTAGAATTTATTGAGTGGAAAGAATTATCCACATCAATGTTACACTATTACCGGGTGTACTGCCTTATCGCCGCTGTTAATTAAAGGGTAAACCAATATCGGACAGGATTTGCTGCGATGAATTGGCGTGATGGGCGTTAAATCTATTACAATTGTATATCCGATGGCGGATAATGTCCGAATAATTTCGTAGTTTTTTCGGCGGCAGCATCGAACATAGTCCCCCCTTTCAGGCCGCGAATGCGTCAAAGCCTAAGCACTCCGACAGATGGCATATCCTTTAATCTTCGTATCCGGCCATCGAAGGTCATATATTGTCCTTCACGCAAGTATTTCGTTCGCCCACTAGAAACATTTATCTTGCCGTTCGGGTGTATGGTCGTCTCATTAACGAGGGTAATATTCCTGGTGACGAAATTTTTCCGGCCATGACTGACCTCTGTAAGTTTGCCATGTTTCATCATAATGTAATAGGGCAGAACGCTATCTTTTTGAACGGGCTCCTGCGCAAATAAAGTCAGATTAATTACGGCAAATACCAAAATACCCAATAGCTTTTTCATATAGTGTCTTTAATACTGCTATTAGTTAAACGTCCTCGTTGTCAGCACCTGCTGGCCATGTGGATTCGAGATGGCAGCCACATCCTCGGCGGTAATAAAAATACGTGTCGGTCTAAAAGGAGTAATAGTTTTCATACTGGCTTTCAAAGTGCTGGATAAAAAGCCGTCTTTACTTTGCATTTCGCCAAGATTCTTCGTGCCATTTCGTTCCGTATCCATCCATACGATATAGGTCTTCGCAGCTGGTTGCAGGCGCTGCGGGCCGGCCAAAACAAAAATACTGATGCCAATATTATAGCCCTTATCCTTATCAGTACTCACCTTGACGATCCCTTGTGCAGCGGGCACAACCGTGGATGCTATAAAATGGACTTTTTGCGCCTGGGCGCTTAATTGCGTTAAAGTCAAGGCAATAAAG
>PMUF01000351.1 GCA_003167015.1 Chitinophagaceae bacterium
CGAAATGGATTGCCTCGAATAACGGCTATCTGCAGCCCTCCTATAATACTTATGAGGCTACCAATTTCCTGCTGACATCGGACTTTGTGGCCTCGGCCCAGACCAAATTGGGCGACAAGTTCGAGCTCAACGGCGCCGTCGGTACATCGTATATCGATAACCAGATCTATTTCCTGGGTGTCAACGCCAATAATGTATTCTTCCCGGTATACAACATCAGTTCGCTGACAGGGATCCCCACGCTTAACCAGTTTTCCGGCGAGGCCCGGAAATTAGGCTTCTTCGGGGATGGTACCATTGGTTTTGACGAATTGTTCTATCTCCACGGTTCCTACCGGACGGATATCGACTCCCGCCTTTCGAAAGCAAATCGCTGGATCCCTTACTATGACGTCGACGCTTCGCTGATCGTCAGCGACCTGATCCCGGCCATGAAGAACAGCAATACGTTCGACTACTTCAAGATCCGCGCCGCTTATTCGATCACAGGTAATGCCACCGCGCTTGCCTCCGGCCAGCCTTATCTCGCTGCCGGCGCTTACCAGACGACCCAGACCCTCCAGTCAGTGCCGGGCTTCCCCTTCAGCGGACTCGGCGGCTTCGCTCTGACGACCAATCTGGCCAACCCGAATATCAAACCCGAACAGGTTAAGGAAGAAGAAATCGGCACGGAATTCGGCTTCCTGCACAGCCGCATCACCTTCGGAGCCGATATCTACGACCAGAAGCTTAGCAATGGGATCGTAAAGGCTTCCCTGCCTTATTCCAGCGGCTATGCAACGGCGCTCGTCAATGCGGCCAATACGGATAACAAAGGGGTGGAATTGGATTTGAAAGGCAACATCATCCAAAGCAAAGACTGGACGTTCAACGCGAAGGTCAACTATACCTACAACCGAACGCTGGTCAAATCGATCAATGGTGGTGTCACCTCGCTGAACATTGCCTCGGCTGCCGGCAACAACTACCAGGGCACGGCTAATGCCAGCAATGCGAATTCATATGCCGTCGTCAATAATCTCTTCCCGGTGATCGAAGGCAACGACTGGGTCAGAAGCCCTTCCGGCCAGGTCATCGTCGACCCGGTCACCGGTCTGCCTTCCATCGGTTCGAATCTGGTGATCCTGGGTAACGCTACTCCCAAAGACCTGGTGGGAATCACCGCCAGCCTTACTTACAAAGCCTTCACCCTCACGACTACGGCTGATTACCGCGGTGGTTATAAGACTTACAATAACATCGGCCAGTACATGGCGTTCACGGGGATAAGTTCTTATACGACGCAAACCAATCGTCAACGCTTCGTCTTCCCCAACTCCGTGCTCGCCGAAAGCAATGGCAAGTATGTGCAGAATACGGACGTGGAAGTCAACGACGCGAACTTCAATCTCTTCCCCGGTCTCTTTAGTAACGTGGCCTCACCCTGGGTAGAAAGCGCGGCTTTCTGGAAGGTGCGGGAAATAGCGCTGAGCTATAACATCCCGGTTCAGACCTTCTTTGGCCAGAAACTGGTCAAGTCAGCCGTATTCACCGTTTCGTCAAGAAATCCGTTCATGTTCAGGCCCAAGACCAACCTGTGGACGGACCCCGAGTTCTCAGAAGACACGAGCAACGCCGTTGGGGAGAATTCCACCAACCAGGCGCCGCCTACCCGCATCTGGGGTGCTAACCTGAATGTGACATTCTAATCTATTCAACTATAAATAGACTGACATGTATATACGAATTATAAAAACTCTATGGCTGCCTTTGTGCATTGTGCTGTTTGCGGCGCCAGGCTGTAAAAAGAACACTTTTAATATAAACGATACCAACCCGAATAACCCGGTTCCCTCGGCTGTTTCTCCCAGCCTGCTGTTGTCGGGCGCACTCAAAAAAACTGCCGACATCGTAAGAGGCGGTCAGACCCTCAATTCGAGCACCTTTGGTGACCCGGATTATATCGAGCTGTATATGGGCTATTGGTCCGTTAGCGGCGACTATATCCCCAACACCCAAACCCTCACGTATGAAACGACGACGGACTATGGCGCGGATAACTGGAACTCCGGCTACCTCGTGATCGAAAACCTTCGTCTGATGGAGTCGATAGCTGCCACGGATCCTAATGCCGGATACTATGTGGCCATGGGCAAGATCATGGAAGCCTTCAATTTCCAAAGACTGGTCGATCAATACAACGATATCCCCTATACGCAGGCTTTGCAAGGCGGTACGATCGATTTTCCGAAATACGATCCGGCCGCGAATGTCTATGACAGCTGTCTGGCACTGCTGAATACCGGTATCGGCCTTATCGAGAACGATACTGCCAATCTCAACGTCGAAAATCCGGGTAGTTATGACATCATGTTCGGCGGGAATATGGACGAATGGATCCAATTCGCCAATACCCTCAAGCTGAAGCTGGCGATTAACCTGACGGTGGCTTCCGGCGGGGCGACCTTTATCTCAAACGCCCTCCAGGGGACCTCTACCTACGGCTTTCTGCAGGCAGGCGAGGAC
>PMUF01000364.1 GCA_003167015.1 Chitinophagaceae bacterium
GCCTGCAATGTGTTTTGGGTAGCGGAGGGCGCCATATCCATGGCTGCATCAACTACCATGAGGGGAACGCTAATCTCGCACAATGGAGCAATTGACATGGGCGCCGGTGGCATCCTGGAAGGAAGGGAGCTTTCTACCGCCGGGGCTGTTTCGGTTTATGGAACGACCGCCTATACTCCATTGGGTTGCACAGCGCCTGTCCTTACGGGGCCAATTTCCCCGGTCCTTAACAGTGTAGCATGTTTTACACTGTTTTCCGCTAATGGGACCGTTTCAAATTTGGGGATAACGACTATTACGGGCGATGTGGGATCAAACAGCGGCCCAACTTCCGGCTACAACCCGCTATTGGTCACAGGTACGATTCATCTCGTCCCGGACGCAACTACAGTGCAATGCGCAACCGATTTTCTGAGCCTCTATACTTATCTCGTCACGCTGCCCGAGGATATCGAGTTATTGTATCCTGCCCAGTTTGGCAACAGCCTGGTTCTTACGCCGCATACTTACGTCATGAATGCAGCGACCTTATTAACGGGTACGCTTTATCTCGACGCGGAAGGAAATGCCAATGCCATCTTCATAATACAGATCAATGGCGCCCTTTCGACAAGTACCTTTTCGAGTGTCACCCTGATTAACGGGGCCCGGGCGCAAAATGTGTATTGGGAGGTGCAAGGCGCCGTTACTATCAATAGCAATTCTACTTTTCGCGGGAATATCGTTTCTAACAGCGGCGCGATCATTCTGGGTGCAGGAGTCAACCTTGAGGGCAGAGCTCTCACAGGAGCCGGTAATATAAACACTACCGCAATGGCGGCCAATAACTCGTTTGGCGGAAGTTGTACTATTCTTCCCATTGAGCTGCTGTCTTTTACCGGTGTTTGTGGTATACAAGGCGTAGTATTGAAATGGAGTACTGCAATGGAAACAAACAACAAATTGTTCACTGTTCAACGAAGTGATGATGGCAATAACTGGCAGGCGATAGGGACGATTGACGGAGCAGGCACTTCGTCCACACCGCATACGTACTCTCTTACGGATAAGCTGCCCGGCAAATCGGTGTCCTACTACAGGTTAATGCTCACCGCTTTTGATGGTGGAAATACATACAGTACAGTTATTACTGTCGGGAAGTGTGGAATGGGCACAAGTGAAAGTTTCACGCTTTACCCCAATCCATCTGCCGGGACATTCACCTTGTTATTTACAGGTGACAGGACCCAGATTTCTTCCATTGAGGTATTTAACTCGGTGGGCGAGCAAGTATATGAATCTATAGGGTTTCAGTCAACACTTAATTTATCCAACAAAGCGTCTGGTGAATACTTTGTACAAATTCATCTGCCTTCGAATACCATCAACCTGGAAGCTGTAGTGGTAAAATGAGCCGGTAATTATTTAGGGGGTGGATAAATTAGTAAGAGCCTTTTACCCTGCCATTTCTCAAATTAATGCCACAATATAAATATGCTTTCATGGAACAAATAAAATCTGTCCACCCCTGCGTCTGTTGAAGCGCCTTTGAGACACCTGCCTGGTCAAAGGGGAAACTACTTTCTGTTATTGTTACAGAAGTGGAATCAGGGTCGATTGCTGTAAAAGCGATGTTAACCTGGGCTTTTATTCCGCTGGCGGCCCATTCGAAAGCAATAAGCTGATTTTCCTTGACAACTTTAACCGTTACGGGTAGTTGGCCGCCTATATCATCAAAGAACCAGGTTATGGATACTCCTTCTTCGAGGGGGCCGCTGGCCCTTGAAATAAAAAAGTTTGACAGTTTTTGAGGATACGGACTATTTCGTTAAATTCCATTGTATAGTTTAAATCTTAGTCTACATCGCAATGGATCAACGGAATGAGATTCGACAAATTCATACCGACAGACCAATTGAAGCACTACATCAAATACTTTGTAGTGTCGGAGAATGCTGCTGAAACGGAATACAAAGTATTTCCATCCACAGGGCTTGTGATCGGGTTTCAATATCGTGGGCAGCTTTCGACTATCAGGAATGACACCGAAGATAAACTGGCGGCAGCGGGTGTCACGGGAATTTCCGATAGTTATAAGACTTTCAGGAACTCGGCTGACATAGGGACCATTTTGGTATACTTTACAGAAGCGGGGTTTGCCCACTTTGCTTCACACCCTGCCCATGAACTATTCAATCTAAGCGTTTCGCTGGAAAAAAATAAAAAAAATGTTTACAGTAGAACAGATCAAGGCAGCTCACAGCAAAGTGAAATCGGGTACAGACTTTCCCCAATACATTCAAGAACTCAAAACCTTGGGTGTTACGGCCTATGAAACCTGGGTTAAAGACGGTCACACGGGGTATTTTGGTGTTGGTGATTATCGGACTTCGTCGAAACCAATTTATGAAGACATGGATATTGCCGGGATCACCGATAAGGCAAAGTTTCAGCATTACCTGAAAATCCATCAGCAGGGGGGAACGGACTATCTTACTTTCTGCAAGCACTGTGCTGAAACGGGGATTGAGAAGTGGGTCGTTTACCTCAATGAAATGACCTGCACTTATTACGATAAGGCAGTAAACGAAATTCTGATAGAGCAAATACCTCAAGGCAGGTGAGTCATGTGCAGTAATGGCCGGAATATATTATATTGCAGTATATAAATTATACGGCGATGGCTACTAACGCAATTTCGGCACGGGTAACCGCCCTATTCCTGGATGTGGGCGGTGTCATGTTAACGAATGGATGGGATAGAAAATCCAGGGAGGCTGCTGCAAAAAATTTTAATCTTGACCTTGACGACCTTAACGATCGTCACCGGATGACCTTTGATACATATGAATCCGGCAAACTGAGCCTGGACGAGTATTTGCAGCGGTCTGTGTTTTATAAGGACCGCCCCTTTACGCCGGAGCAGTTCCGATCATTCATGTTCACGCAGTCTATTGCCTATCCCGAAATGATCGACCTGATCAAGGGGTTGAAGGCTCGCTATGGCCTGAAGATCGCGGTAGTCAACAATGAAGGCAGGGAACTGAACGAATATCGTATCAGGGCGTTCTATTTGAATGAATTCGTGGACTTTTTTATCTCTTCCTGCTTCGTTCATTTCCGCAAGCCGGATGCGGATATCTGGAAGATCGCTCTGGATATAGCCCAGGTACCCCGTGAAGAGGTTGTCTATATCGATGACCGGCCGATGTTCGTACAGGTGGCCGAAGGGTTGGGCCTAAAAGGGATCGTTCACAATCATAAGGATGTGGGCGCAACGAGGAATGCATTGGCTGCTTTGGGGCTGGTGTTGTAGTGCAATTTTTCCGGCAAAAACCTGCAGAATATATGATATCCTCGCTGACTGTCATTGATATACAACGGGAAACCCAGGAAATCAAGAGTTATAAAAATGTTCCTGTTTCACTGATAAATGATCATGTCGTTCGGCTTAGCGTAATGACTGAGCCATTTTATTGGCATTATCATCCGAATAGCGATGAAATCTTCCTGGGGGTCGACGGCATCCTATGTATTGATCTGGAAGATCGGACTGTGGAACTAGCGCCTGGACAATTGTTTACTATTCCTGCGAATGTCAGGCACCGAACCCGACCCCAGGGTGACCGGTCCGTTAACCTTACTTTTGAGCTTGCTGCTATGGAAACTATCAAGTCATGACGTCGTCTCGAAGAACAGCGCATTCATGATCCGGAGTATAGGGAGGAGTATTCAATAGGGGTTCAGAAGTCTGGTTTTGGTCAGGCCGTTTCTACAAAAGCAATACGATTTCCATCCGGATCTGCAATGTAAAATTCCTTCCCGTACGGCATATCCCGTAAAGGCTGGACAATATCTATCGATTTGCCGAGTAGCTCTTCGTATAAGCGTCCAATCCTGTCCACAGAAAAAGTAATGTCGAGATCTTCCTTGTTTTTTTTATCATTCCCCGGAGAGTCACCGGATTTAAGGTGAATGGAAAAGCCGTCCTTAACAATTCCTGCATAAAAGTCTTCATACCTGAAATCCAGGCTAAAGCCTAATTTTTTTGTGTAGAATTCAATGGACCGTTCAATATGGGTTACAGGCAGTTGCAGGCTCATTTGTTTAAATGCAGGAACAGGGGATTGCGGGTGTGAGACGGGCCGGCCAAAAAATAATACATAGCCATCGGCATCCGTCACTTCGAATCCGCGCAACCCGTCATTGTCGTCCTTTAATGGCTGGAGGAATTTAACGCCTCCGGCGCGATATGCCTCAAACAAGATGTCTGGATCCGATACATGAATATATGCATCCCAACGTGCCCATTCATGGCGGGTATGATTGGGTGCCGGTTTTATCTCAGGGGCAATTGCTTTAAGCATGATGGAGATTTCATCCCGGCCAACGATCGCCCAATAAGGCCCATCGGCAGGCCCGGTATACCGCACTTCAAATCCGAGTTTGCCTGTATAAAAAGAAACGGCAGCTTTTAGGTCTGCGACAATAAAAAAGGGAAATATGTGGGTGAGATTGGGCATCTCTTTCAAAGTTAATCATTAACGGACAATTATTTTGGTCTCATTCTTTCTCATTTTGGCTACAAAAACCCCCGATTAGGCTACTCGCAGGAAATGGCATCTGCTGACCTTTGCTGTATCATTAATTTAAAATATAAAATGATGGCACAGCATAATGGAACTTCAGGTGTTAGTAAAGTTTGGTTTATTACGGGCGCTTCCCGGGGTTTTGGACGCGTTTGGGCAGAGGCCGCGCTAAAGAGGGGCGACAAGGTCGCAGCTACGGCCCGTACATTGGCAAGCATTGCCCATCTTAAAGACGAATACGGCGCGAACGTTCTAACCCTGGAGCTCGACGTGACCAGACCCGATCAGGTAAAGACGGCCGTGGCGCAAGCTCACGATCACTTCGGAAGGCTCGATATCGTTCTCAACAATGCGGGCTATTCACTGGTCGGCACGATTGAGGAAGCGAGTGCAGACGATGTCCGGGCGCTCTATGATACGAATATTTTCGGCGCACTTTCTGTCATTCAGGCCGCCTTGCCGTTACTGCGAAAGCAGGGTGGGGGGCACATCCTCGGTACATCGAGCGGCCTGGGTCATGTGACCCTGCCGGTGATCGGTTATTACTGTTCCTCGAAATGGGCATTCGAGGCTATTCACGAAAGCCTGGCCGCAGAGGTGAAGCCTTTCGGGATTAAAGTAACGATCATAGAACCCGGAGCCTATGCCACCGAGTTTGGGAGCCAGGAATCTTTGAGGTTTGCAGCACCTCTCGATATCTACGAAGATTTCAAGACGCAGTTTTCCGGTCGCCTGAGAACCATGGAAAGAGGAGATCCTAATGCCACGCCTAATGCCCTCTTTAAAATCGTGGACGCGGAGAACCCACCGCTGCGGTTCAATCTCGGCAGCCACAATTTGCCCTGGGTGCGTGCCGCATATACCGAGCGGCTGGCAACCTGGGAAGCATGGCAGTCCGTTTCTGAGTCGGCTCAGGGATAATTGGGGTAATTGTTTTAATTTTCAATATGAAAGAGAAAGAAAATATCCATCGTAAATTTATTTCTTTATCCGATGCCCATCAGGCCTTCGGTTTACCCAAGCCGCTGCATCCATTGATCACCCTGATAGATAATACCATTCATCCGCTGCCGGCAACCGGATTGCCGAATCCCCATGTGCTGCACTTTTATAAAATATCGTATAGAACAAAAATCGGCGGAAAATTTAAATATGGTCAGGATTATTACGATTTTAATGAAGGTGGTTTGTTGTTTGCCTCTCCCAACCAAATCATTGGCAGCCATGGCGATACCGCCGAATGTTCCAGTGGCTATACCTTACTGATCCATCCGGATTTTTTGGGGAATTATCCTTTGGCCAAAAAGATCCGGCAGTATGGCTTCTTTTCTTACTCAACCAACGAGGCATTGCATCTGTCCGACAAAGAAAAGGCTACCATCCTCTCGATTTTTAAAATCATTGAAGAGGAGTTGAACAGCAGGATAGATGATTTTAGCCAGGATGTGATTATTTCCCAGATTGAATTGTTGTTGAATTACGCTAACCGTTTTTACAAGCGCCAGTTCATTACCCGCAAGGCCGTCAGCACCGACTTGTTACAAAAGCTGGAGGAGATCCTGGACGACTATTTCGCCGGCGAGAAATCCTTAAGTGGCGGAATTCCGACCGTTCAGTACCTGGCAGAAAAACTAAACATCACCCCAAGCTATTTAAGCGATATGCTGCGTTCTTTGACGGGACAAAATGCACAGCAACATATACACAATAAATTGATAGAAAAAGCAAAGGAAAAATTATCTGTCACCAGTTTATCTGTCAGTGAAATTGCCTACGAATTGGGTTTTGAACATCCGCAGTCATTCAGTAAATTTTTCAAGACAAAAACTACCTTATCGCCATTAGCGTTCAGGCGATCTTTCAATTAGGGTCCTGCGGGTGGGGTAGGGGCGTTGACCCGAGGCATCAAAAATTTCATGAATACCAGCGCCAGCACAAGCGAGATAACCCCTTCGCCAAGCATCGTGACAGGCGCGCCGATATGCTGGGATATGGCGCCTACCACCAGGCTTCCAAGCGGCAGCATCCCGAAGATCGCCATCAGCAGGATACCGATTGCGCGGCCCCGCATATGGGGTTCGGATTCGGACTGAACCATGATGTTACAGGCGGTATACTGGGTCATACCTCCAAATCCGGCCATGACGGCAAATAGCATTGCTACAGGGAAGTTCTTTATCAGGGCAAAGCAGATCAGGCCCACCCCCATTAATGGCGTACTGATGAACAAGAGCCGCCTCAGATGTGCATCCGGTTTTCGCGACGCGAGGAAGATCGTGCCCAATAGCGCACCCACACCGACAAAGCTGGTGATATAACCGAATGTCGACGCGCCCCCTTTAAAGATCACTTTGGCGAAGACCGGCAAAACCGTATTGTACGGCATCACCAGCAGACTGGCGATGGCAACCATCAGGACGATCTGGCCGATCGCGGGTGTTTTCCGGACATAATTGATACCTTCCGAAAATTCCCCGAGCATGGTCTTTCCCGACTTCTTCTGCTGATAGGCAGGCCGCTTCATCAGGATCAGCGAGACGATGACGCCGCCAAAACTGGCCGCGTTGATGAGAAAACAGACCGGGGCGCCCAAGGTGCTTAGCACGATACCCGATAACGCGGGCCCCAGCAGCTGTGCCAGGCTGGCCGTTGCCGTGGTCAGCGATACCGCGTTGGGCAGGTCGGAAGGATCGGCCACTACCACGTGGACCAGTGATTGTCTCGCCGGAATATCAAAGGCGTTGATGATGCCCAGGATAACGCTAAGCGTCAGTATCTCCCACACAACGGTATGTCCGGTATATACCAGCAGCGCCAGTGATACCGCCTGGATCATCGAGAGGACTTGCGTGATCCGGATGATCCGGAACCGGTCATACCGGTCGGCAACTACGCCACCGGCGAAAGAGAACAGGAAAGCGGGAAACTGTTCGGCAAAGATTGTCACCCCGATCAGGAAAGCCGAGTGCGTGATGGAATAGATCACCCAGATGACGGCAGTGCGTTGCATCCACGTGCCAAACTGGGTAACCGCCCGGCCAATAAAATAGAGCAAATAATTGCGGCTTCGGAAAGCCCTGAATACGCTGAATTTGCTGATCTGGTTCATCACCTTGCTATTTGACGTTTTGTTTAATTTTGTCAAAAAGTGGGCAAAAAAAATTAATTTTTCAGCCACTTCACCACCATGTCTGTCAGCAGCTGGAGGGCCGCTTTCATATCATGCGGATCGTTGAGTTCGAAGATCTCCCGCCGGAATCCCCGGATTCCGCTGTAAATGAGAAAGACCAGGGTGTCCTGGTCGCCGGGAGAGATCGCCCGCATTTCCTTCCGCCGGGTCGCGTCCGCGAGGATTTCGTTCAGGATAACGCTCTCATAATGGATCAGCCGTTTATGCCAGCTATACATTACTTTGGCGTGGTTGGATTGTTCCTCCGCGTCCATCGATGCCATCATGGC